>DAOWHR010000035.1 GCA_030641315.1 Anaerohalosphaeraceae bacterium
CTCGATCTCCACGACCGTGTAGCTCAATACATACTGCTGATCAATCAGGCTGTCGAAACCGGCAATGTCGACATACTCATAAAGTCGCAGGTACAGGGCACAGAGATCACCAGAGTGATGAAGGAATACCGCCAGGCTCACCTCGAACGCGTAGGAACAGGCACAACAACACCGTTAAAGAGCATCATATTCACAGACATGCTAACATCCTATAGAAGGATAAAGGACCACGCTCTCAACATCGTAGAAGTGGTAACCGGCGAAAAATAATACGGTCCTAACATACTGCACAAACAAAAAGGCGGTGCTGCCAGATTCATAGGCAGCACCGCCTTTCCTATATCAACATCAACTGCAACCTAAGCAGCCTACTTCTTAACCTTGAATTCATATTCATGCACCTTATCGTCCCCAAGCTCCTTACCCTGGCAACGAATCACAAAGCCATCTGCTGTTTTCTCATAAATAAAATCTTTACCGCTGAACAAATCCTTCGCACAACCCGCAGGCAGCTTACCAGGCAGTTTCCCCGTTTTCGCCTTAACAAGATAAACCTCAACAGCCGCTTTGATCGCATTAAGGGAATTCTGACTCTTTATCGAAAGAGAATATATCTTGCCAAGCGCTGGCATGAAGGGCCTCGCCAACGTCGCTTCGGGCTTTTTCTGGGAATCGTTAAATATCATCTCAGGTATTTCAACGTTCATCCTACCATAAGCTTCAGCATAAGGCAGATCATAACAAGCAATAAAGTTGTCAATCATTTTAAACCAGTAATCTGTAAGCTCATTAAAAAAAACATCGTCAGCTCGAGATAACTTATCAATGAGGATTTTATTAAGTTTTTTTTCAGCATCGGTTTCTGGCTTCCAACCGAATTCCTTAAGCATCTTCGGAGTCATTCTCATCTCAGATCTCGGATCAAAATGGACCATTGCAAGTAGCTTCTCACCATCAAGCCCGACTTTTATACGATCCACTCTGTTTTCAAAATTTCCCAGAATTGTTTTAACCCGCAACAACTGCTTCGCTTCGTGAGGCATTTCACCGAGGATATGCGTAACACACTTATCTCCCATAGCACTAATAGATGTCCCCACAAGCCCGCTTATCAGAGTCATATCACTGACATGCGATGCAAGTCGTTCAGCGGCTACGCACAGGTTTATTGCTTCGGCATACTTACCTTCTGAACATAGCAGACGGGCGTCGGCAATCAGCAGCTTCGACAGATTTTTTATGTCACTAAGACCAGAAAGCAGGGTAGCTATGCCTTGCGAGTAGTCGATACCCCAATCGCACTTGGCAATACCTCCGGCATCTACCAATTCCTTGATTACATGCTCGTAACCATTAATCTCCTTCGCCAGTTCCTCGTCGATCTCAATTACGCCCGTTGCTGCATCGGAAATCTTACTTTTAAGCTCATCACTGGGCATGTACTGAATTGCGCACTTATAATAAAGTACAGCCGCGTTTTCAGGCGGATAGCTGTCTAAAACACCAGCACCACTAAGCCCTGTCAAAGCTATAAGCATTATTATTGTCAGATTGGTTCTCATATTCGCTTCCTTTCTTAGTTTCTATATTTGCTTCAAATTCAATAAAAATATCCATCGCTGTCAATCTGCCCGGCCGCGCCCCGGACTTCCTTTCAGAACGTTCACAGAATTTTTCCACCGCATCGATGCCGCCTTCCGCGAACGCAGCATTGAGCCTTCCAACCGTTGGCAAATGAGCAGGCAGGGGGGTATAACTGCTTGCAACAATTCCATCCCCGGGCTTTACCAGTACCGTTTCATTCCCAATATCAGGCCAAACTAAAAACGCAAAAACCAATATTGCCGCTGCCGCTGTCACGATCGCTGATACCTTCAATGACCTTCTATGTGATCTTATCCTGGCATCAATAGCGTTCATCGCGTGATAAGCCTCAATTTCTTCCGTATGTTCCGATTTCCATTTAGCGAAATCAAATCTGCTCTCACCGCCTACCGCATCATGGATCAGCCCGTCAAGTTTCGTCTCGTCATTATTCTTACCCATTTTTATATCCCCGCAAAATCCTTAAGCCGATTTCCAATTTTCTGTTTTATCCTTTTCAGTCTCCCGTTGATCGCCGCCTTACTTATACCCAACGCCTCGGCCATCTGCTCATAGCTCTGATCGTTAAAGTACCGAAGATAAACAAGCTCACGCTCGACCGGTTCGAGATGTTCGATCGCGTCTCTGACCGCCTCGCTGGTTTCGTTATCGCTGACTGCTGCTTTGACTTGTGAAAGATCTTCTGTTGGTATATCCCTGTTCCTGGACCTGACCATATCTTTTGCCGCATTCCTGCATATTCTGCCAAGCCAAGCTGCGAACAGTTTCTTATCTTTCAAACCGCCGATTCCGACAAGTGCTTTGCCGTAAGCCGTCTGTACTACGTCTTCGGCAAGGTGCTTATCTGCGATAACTGAACACGCGATAGCGACCATTGCAGCGTAATACTTCTCACAGAGCAAGCCAAAGCTCTCAAGGTCGCCGTTTACAGCATTTTGAACCAATCGTATTTCAGTTTTTTCCGTCACGTTAGAGGATACCGCCAAAGTGTTTTTCTAAGATTCTACCATATTGACGTCAATTACACAGAAAATGAGCGCAAAAAATCGTTATTTTCATTTATTTTTACGGAGTATGTTTTTTTATAGGTTTCCTATAATATCCTTGCCAGACTGGGTATTTATAATTAGAATCCTGATATGGAAACAGATAATCATAGATTGACTTTACTTATTATAATGCCGCTGCTGTTTATCCTTGCCTTGGTGCCTGTCCGTTATATTGCGGCACAGGATGACGTCAATGTCATTGACATTGATCCTGCTGCCCCTTCCGTTCCGCAAAAAGTCGCTGTCATTCCATGCAAGGACTTCATCGATGACGGTCTTTTCCAGTCGATCAAACGGAGAACCCGCACCGCCCTCGATGCTGGTGCGACATACCTCATCTATGAAATAGGAACATACGGCGGAGGTGTCAAACCAGCCGACGACATCTCAAAATACCTCATCCTCGAAGTCGGCAAAACACCGGGTGTAAAAACGGTCGCCTATGTAACCACCGAAGCGATCTCTGCCGGCTCGATGATCAGCGTAGCCTGCAACGACATCATAATGCTTGAAAATACAACGATAGGCGATTGCGCTCCAATTAATATGGGAGGCTCACTCGAAGGAGTTGAACGGGAAAAGACCGAATCATTCATCAGGGCGATTTTTAGCCGGTCTGCTGAAGCAAACAATTACCCCGAACCTCTCCTGCACGCCATGGTCACACAGGCCATTGAGGTCTATCGTGTAAAGAATCTTGCCACCGGCGCATTTGAATTCTTTGAAACCGTTGACCTGCCCAAAGATGCTGCTCTGTATGACCTCGAAAACAAAGAGCTTGTGGTAAAAGATACCGAGTTACTCACCCTTACATCGAAAAAGGCTCAGGAGTACGGCGTATCGAGAGCAACTGTTCAGAATCTCGATGAGGCGATTACCTTCCTTCAGGAACGTGATAATGTAACGTTCCAGGGCCAGCCAATGGTTCTTGGCCTTCTCTGGTCCGAACAGATGGTAAGAATGCTCAATCACCCAGCCGTAGCAAGTATTCTGGTAACTCTGCTGCTGCTCGGTGTATATGTCGAACTAAAGGCCCCAGGCCTTGGCTTGCCGGGTCTTCTGGCTGTTATTTGCGCCGTAATTCTTATAGGCAGCAAATATCTCCACGGTATGGCAAACTGGGCGGAGGTTGCCATTCTTCTCATTGGTTTTGCTCTGCTTGCGTTGGAAATATTCGTCATCCCGGGTTTTGGCGTTGCAGGCATAACTGGCATGATATGCATCTTTGCAGGTCTCTTCGGAATGCTCATCAAAAACGCACCCGATCAAATACCATGGCCCCAAACAAATGTAGACTGGATGCTGTTCTCAAGAGGTCTGTTAGAATTGCTGGCTGGTTTCGCAGGCTTTGCCGTCATTGCTGCGCTCATAGCCAAATATCTCCCAAAAATGAAATTCGCCACCGGCCTGATATTGGAACCGACACCTGATTCGGCCAATATCAAAATGCCTGTTTCGGCTACCGGTTCACAGCAAAAAACCGATCAGCCCGCGGTAGGGGACCAGGGAGTGGTTACTTTACCCTTAAGGCCCGTCGGAAAGGCACGATTCGACAATTCAATAGTTGACGTCGTTGCCCAGGCAGAATTCCTCGAAAAAGATACACAGGTTCAAATAATTAAAATACGCGGAAATATGGTAGTTGTAAAAAAAATGTAACGTTTGTAATGGATTGACGTCTTTATCAGTGACCATATAATTTAGTTAAGGAGTTACGCATGGAATGGTGGTGGCTGGCATTGGCTGTTTTACTTTATTTTATATCTGCGGCTCTGATGTTTGCAGAGATATTTGTTCCCAGCGGCGGATTGATCACCGTTTGTGCCGTTATTGTTATTATTGCTGCGACGGTGATATTTTTCAATCACAGCGTTACTTTGGGAGTGATAGGTATTGTTTTTGCCTTGATTATGATACCGACTGTCGTGATCTTTGCCCTGAAAATGCTCCCAAAGACAAGATTCGGTAAAGCCGTAATGCTTGAACCATCCAATAGAACCATTGGCGATGCGATACCGGACACCACAGAACTGCTCTCCATGAACAATGCCGTCGGCAAGGTCATCACTCCTTTAAGACCCGTAGGAATGGTGGATTTTGAAGGAAAAAGAGTTGAATGTGTAGCCGAAACAGGCTATGTTGGAAAAGATAAGATAGTAAC
>DAOWHR010000453.1 GCA_030641315.1 Anaerohalosphaeraceae bacterium
CGGATTGTGCCCGTATAGTCCGTCTCGTCTATAGGTTCAGTTGAACGCAGTCCTCTGCTCGCAAGCCACGTATTAGCAAAACGCTTACCCATTTCAACCTGTCCTGCGGCGCTGTAGTGCAGCTTATCCGAGTTCATCGCAAGGTCGTCAGTATTGACAAGGTACGCATGATGGTCTAGTTTGGCAACGTTTTCCATCGCTTCTCTGACTACTGATAAATAGCTTCTGCTTATTCCGGCTTTTAACCTGCCGACAAAGAAAGGCATCGTTGGAGCGTTAAAATCTTTCCTGACCGCATTGATGAGTTTATGCAGATTTTTCTGATAGTTGTTAGCCGCGTTCTGTTTTCCCGCATCCGTCTCACCCTGCATCCAGAACATGCCAGCTATTTCATAGCTGTCCCCCGGTCAGTGATCGCCTTCAACGCTGGCAGTACTGCTGAATGTTTAAATACATGGTAGCGGATTCCCTCGAACGAACCGTTCAGTGGTGCTGTCTCGCTGTCCCAGTCGCCCGCTCCTTCGTTTCTCAGGCCCCGCTCAAGTGCTGACCCGCTCATACCGTATTTGACAATAGCGATTTTCTCAGCCACCATTGCGTCCTTAAGTGTTCGCCCAAGCGACAGCTCACATCCGCTGTAGCTGCCGTCAGTATAATTGCCTGAACCGGGTTTCAATGGGCCAAAAGCAGTGCTGCCGTCTCTGTCCCAACTGTAATTCGGTACGCCGTCGTTGGCAAATCGTCCGCCAACCCAGAACTCTACATCGTTTTGAGGGCTTTGGTATAAAGCCGGGTATTCATTGTTGAGGCCCGAGCCCGCAGCGTTGGATTGTCCGCCAATCAGGAACACCTTAACGTCTTCGCCTGACGCTGAGCCGCTTGCCAATACAATACAGCAAATTAAGATCACCAGAATATTTTTATTACAATTAAGCATCAACTTAGAATCCTCATTGCTTTTGATTGTTATGCGAATTTCTGTTTTCCATGTTTAATAAATTGGATTTCTTCAACATAGTCATCTGGAGTTTTGCCCGGATTGAGAGCCATATCGATAAGCATCTTGCCGATTATCCTGCCTTCCTCATCGGGTCTTATCGTTCCAGTGATATGAGGAAAAATTGCATCATTTTGTGGTGCTTCAAAGAAATCGAGCATCGCAATTTCTGCCTGATCTTCCATTACAGCGGATACATTTTCTGAAAGTATTTTTTCTCTGCATATAAACGCTGTCGGTCTGTTATTTGATTTGGCTACAATTTCAGCGGTTCCTTGTATTACAAATGGTTTAAGTGGCAGACTGCGAAACAAAACTCTATTTGCTGCAAGTCCGGCTTTGGTCATTGTGTCAGTAATACCATCCAGGATTTCGTGGTCGCTTGTAAACATGTCGTCGCGAGTGAAAAACGCTATCCGATCATGACCTCGTGCTATGAAATACTCGGCGGACTTGACACCCATGTCATAGAAGTTACGACAAAAGCTTGGAATGTTAGCTACGCCAGGCCACCTTGAACCGGAGATGACTGCTGGTATCCCACTTTGAGCGATAGCATTTTGAACGCTTGCATTACTGCGGTACAGAACCAGTCCTGTGCTGATTCCGCTGTTAAATACCTCGCGGAGCAGTTCCTGAATAAAATCTTCTTCGTTTGTCTCAGGGGTAAATGAGAATTGTATCTGGCAGCCCGGAAGAACACTGTGCAGACCCGATATTGTGCCGTCACGTAAAACACCGTAAGTTTCAACATTCTGCTTTTCAACAATAAGATGTACGCGTTTGAGGATGAGGTCTTCTTTGCCTGTTTGGCCATCGGCGACAAAAGTGCCTGCCCGATGTCGCCGTTCGATTATGTTGCGCTGAGCGAGCAACTGCATGGCGCGGTTGGCAACTTCATTGCCTATCTTGAATGTACGCGCGACCTGTATAGATGTCATGTACTTATCGCCTGCCGAAAGGCGTCGCTTTTTAATGTCTTCCTGTATTTTTCGGGCGACAAGTTCAATCCGAGGGACAGTAGATCCTGTTTTGATTGCATTACGCATATTTATAATTCTCCAGATGATTATTAATCGTATATTACCATGAGTTCCTGAGTATGTCAAGAGTATTCCTATTAATTTCGGGAATATTAAAAAATTCCTTTAAATGTATTTTGTGAATTTAACACAAATTAATATAAATTCTTATAATGAAGGGGGATACGAAATATTTAAACCAATTAAGGCTTATTTCGTAGTTAATTGCAAGTTTTCCGTCTAAGTATAGCAAATACAAACGTTTAGTGTGGATAATTGTATTTCAGATATTAAATTAAGGTTATAATTTATTTAAATTTTCCTTTGACAAATATATCCCCATATCATAATATGTCCTACAATATTACATGTGTTTATGGAGTATATATGAAGATCAGTCCAATTGAGAAAAGGTCGCTTGTGGACATGGCTGAAAGTAAGGTCAGACGGGCAATAGTAGATTCAGGTCTGAAGGTCGGAGATGTGTTGCCCGGTGAGATGGAACTTGCTGAAAGGCTCGGTGTTAGTCGAAATGTAATGCGTGAGGCGCTCAGCAGGCTCAGAATGCTTGGCGTTCTCGAATCACGAAAGAGAAGGGGGATGGTTCTTACCGAACCGGATCTGCTTGGAGGGATTGCAAAAGTTCTTGACCTGCCCGTCCTTGGTGATCGTGCCAAACACGATCTGTTTGAATTAAGACTTGTAGTGGAACTGGGGATATCTGACCTCATCTTTTTAAGAAAGACAGACTCGGACATGCTTTTGCTCAAGCGAATTGTAATCAGGGAAGAGTCAATGGCAAAAGGAACAATAGTCCCTGTCGAATGCGAAGTAAGCTTCCATACCCAACTTTATAGAATGGCAGGCAACGAAACTCTCAGACGCTTTCAGTCTCTGCTCGAACCTTTCTTCAATTGGGAATCCGAATATGATAAGGAACTGGGAAACCACCCAGATGATGGTACGGTTACACATCGCCAGTTATTCGAAATATTAAGCAGCGGCACTGTCGAACAGTTTCGCGCCGCAATACAAAAACACTTACAACCGCACATCGATAAGATCAACAATATAAGATTATCAGAAGAGTCACTTTAATATTAAAAGGATTTACAAATGAAAAGCTTAAAAATAGCTGCTTCACTATCGCTTTTGTTCGTTCTGTTATCTGCAAAAGTAATTCTTGCGGACCAGCCAGCCAGACCCGACTACACTATCCCCATCATCGACCTGGCTAACGAAACTCACCGCCAGGTTATAGTTGACAAAGAAAAGGGCCAATACCTCGGCCACCCCACCACAGTAATCCTTGAAGACAGAACACCAATGATAACCGTCTATCGGAAAGGGCTCTGTCGAGGCGCAATCGTAATGAAGCGATCCAC
>DAOWHR010000425.1 GCA_030641315.1 Anaerohalosphaeraceae bacterium
ACAGGTTTATATGCCAATCAGCAGAGTGAGATTACTGGCAATACCATCATTCTGAATGGTTATGGTCTTAGAATATCTGGGTCAGGCACATATATTTCCGGCAACATCGTCAAGGGCAATACCGACAATTATCTTATAGCAGATGACAACCATGTCAATATATTGCTGTGTGAGGTTCCTGAGTCCATTGACTGGCCTGCTATGGTGACTTTAAGCGGTTCGCTGGAATCTTCCGGTAACGGCATCACGGTTACTGCCGATGATGTGACCATTGACCTTGCAGGACACACTTTGAAAGGTGATTCCGGTACTGGTTACGGTATTTATATGGATGAACGCAACAATGTGGAAGTACGCAACGGAACAATTCGCGAGTTTAAATATGGTATCTATGAGGCGGATCTGGCCAGCAGGAATCACCGGATCATTAATGTTCGGTCCGTCTTCAATAGCGAAGGAGGCATTGTAATTGATGGCGAAGGTCACTTCGTTAAGGATTGTTCGGGAAGTAACAATGGTACTTCTGCCACCAACGATGTCTATGGAATCAAAACAGGCTACGCCTGTACAATAATCAACAGCACAGCCCATTACAATGGGTATTCGGCTACCGGTGACGGTACGATCGTCTATGGTATCAAGACCGGAAACGGCAGTACGGTGACCGGCAATTTATCCCGCAATAATGGAAAGTCATCCAGCAGTGATGTCTATGGCATGTGGATTCGTAACGGCTGTACGGTTATCGGCAACACGGTATATTCTAACGGGAAACTCTCTACCGGCACATCCTACGGTATCTTTCTTGGACCATACTGTCTTGTAGACAAAAATGCTTCCTATTCCAACGAGGGGACAAACATGAACAATCCAGGTTCATGCGCCTTTGGCCTTAACATCGCTCCATAAAGAAAGGCAGGTTTTGTCATGAATAAGATAATTGTATTTATGTTGTTCGCCTGCATTTGCTACGCAGAGAACATCGACCCGTATGCAGATGGCAGTCAGTACGCTTACGGTGAAAATGTCGGCTGGCTGAACTTTGAGTCTGGTACCGGTGATGGTGTTCAGGTTGCTTCCGATAAGCTTACCGGTTTTATCTGGGGAGAAAATATCGGCTGGATTAGTTTGTCGTGTGAAAATACTTCAAGCTGTGGAACTGTCTTCTATGGAGTCACCAATGACGGGGCGGGAAATCTATCAGGTTACGCCTGGGCAGAGAATGTCGGTTGGATAAGCTTTTCATGCGATAACACCTCAAGTTGTGGAACGGTTGACTACGGTGTAACGATTGATAGTGATGGTAACTTTGACGGCTGGGCATATGGCGAGAACATCGGCTGGATACACTTGGCTTCCATATCTCCAGTGGCCTACAAGGTTCAGGCATGCGTTGTTACAATGGATGACTTACAGAACTTTGCTTTATACTGGCTTGATTCAGGTTCTGTCGCAGGAAACCTTGATGGTATAGGTAATGTAGATAATGTTGATTTTGCTATCTTTGGGAACTACTGGCTGGACTTTTGCCCCGATGGCTGGCAGTTTAAATAATGAGGTGCTGAACAGATGGCGGACACTCTGTCCCTTACTCTTTACTCCTTACTCTAGGTAAACTGTTAAGAAAGCGATTTCTTGACATTTTCTCTGGTTTATGCCATACTTGCGCGTCGAAATTAATGTAAATCAGGCACAGAACCGCCCAATACTTAAAATGCGTTTAAGTTGGAGGGGTTTTGGAAAAGATTATTTATATAAAAATGTGTTTTGGAGTAACTAATGAGAGCATCGGAAATGAAAAAGGGCCAAAGTGTTAAAGTCGATGATAAGCTATATATTATCGTTGGCTATCAACACGTTAAACTTGGCAAGGGCGGAGCGGTATTTCAGACAAAACTTAAGAGCATGACTGATGGCAATATTCGTGATATACGTCTTCGCGCCGAAGAAATGATAGAAGAGGCATATCTTGACAAGCGTAACTATGAGTATCTTTATTCGTCGCCGGGCGAGCATGTGCTGATGGACCTTGAGACATACGATCAGATCAGTCTCGATGACGATGCTTTTGGTGAGGGGCCGAAATATCTCAAGCCCAATACGAAGCTTCAGGTAAGCATGTACGAAGGCAAGCCGATCGTTGTTTCTTTGCCTAACACTGTCGATCTTGAGGTTAAGGATACCGCGCCGGAGATCAAAGGGGCGACCGCGACGAACCAGTATAAGCCAGCGACGATGGAGACGGGTCTGGAAATTTCTGTGCCGCCGTTCATTAAGATCGGTGAGAGACTTCGAGTTGATACGCGTACGGGCGAATACCTTACGCGAGTAAAAGATTAGTTGCAAATCACATTAAAATACTATTACACGCTACGGACCGGCTATGGCAATTGAAAAGATCAGTGGTTTTCTGCAGAAGATTTTTGGCTCACGGAACGAACGAATACTAAAACGTCATTGGCAGCTTGTCGAGCAGGTCAACGTCCTGGAAGAAAAGTATCAGCAGATGCCGGATACCGAGCTTGGCATGGTGACCGAGGCTTTCAAGGCGGCTCTTGATTCGGGCAAAAAGGCCGAAGAAATTCTGCCGGACGCTTTTGCCGCTATCCGGGAAGCATCGGACAGGCATCAGGGTTTCAGGAGCGCTCTTCTTGACGAGCATCAGTTCGATGCCGGCCAGCTAAGTGCTGACGAGCGGGCTATCTATGACGATCTGCGTTCGCAGTTGGCTGATGGAACCGACTTGCATGAGTTGGACGTTCCGGTGGAGTTTAACGCGGCGATCCGCAGGCTGTATCCGCAGTCACGTCCGCCGTTTCGGTTCCGTCATTTCGATGTGCAGGTGATCGGCGGCCACGTATTGTACGAAGGCGCTATTGCTGAGATGGCGACCGGTGAGGGTAAGACGCTTGTTTCGACGCTTGCGGCGTATCTTGTTCACCTGGCGGGCAAGAAGGTTCACATCATCACGGTCAACGACTACCTTGCCAAGCGTGACGCTGACTGGATGGCCCCGGTTTATAACGCTCTGGGAATCAGAGTCGGCGCGATCCAGTCCGACATGGATACTTCGGGGCAGGAAAGACGCGACCAGTATGGCTGCGACATCACATACGGCACAAATAACGAGTTCGGCTTCGATTATCTTCGCGATAACATGAAGACATCGATCAAGCAGATGACGCAGGGGCCGCTTGAGTATACGATCATCGATGAGGTTGACTCTATCCTGATCGATGAGGCCAGGACTCCGCTTATCATATCCGGTCCGGCGTTTGATGATGTTACGCGTTATTCCAAGGCTGACTATGTTTGCCGGGAACTGATGAAACTCCAAAGTTCCCGGAAGTCGTTAAAGAGCAGGATAGATAATGCCGAACGGACCATCGCCAATACTCAGGGCGAACTGGCAGAAGCCAAAAAGGAAAAAAACCAGGTTAAGCTCGATAAGCTGCAGGCCGTTATCGATAAATCTTTTGCCCAGTTCGAGTCCGACAAGGAAAAGCTCGAAACTATGGTCGAATATTTCGAGATTGAACACGATCGCAAGGCCGTTCACCTGACGCATGATGGTATAGGCGCCGCACAGGATCTTGCGGGGATCGGTTCGTTCTTTACAGGTTCCAATATGGAATGGCCCCACATGCTCGAACAGGGTCTTCGTGCGCATGTTGTTTTCGAGAGGGAAAGGATTATGTCGTTCAGGAGGGCAAGGTCGTCATTGTCGATGAGTTCACCGGTCGATTGATGAACGGCAGGCAGTGGTCGGACGGGCTTCATCAGGCAGTTGAGGCCAAAGAGGGTGTTAAGGTTAAGGAAGAGAGCCAGACGCTTGCAACGATCACGCTTCAGAATTTCTTCAAACTTTACGATCAGTTGGCTGGTATGACCGGTACGGCGATAACAGAAGCCGAAGAGTTCATGAATATCTACAAGCTCGATGTTATTGTTATTCCGACGAACAGGCCGTGCGTAAGAGAAGATAAGGACGACCTGATCTATAAAACGCTCAAGGAAAAATTCAACGCTATCGTCGACGAGGTTTTTGAGACCAGTTCGGCGGGTCGGCCGGTGCTGGTCGGTACCGTCAGTATCGAAAAGAGTGAGGCGATCTCAAAAGCTCTTACCAACAAGTATAATCTTGACCACGAGGTATTGAACGCCAAACAGCATCAGCGTGAAGCGGTGATCGTCGAAAAGGCTGGTTGTCAGCAGAAACGTCGCGACGGCAAGGTGATCGGTAATGTGACCATCGCTACGAATATGGCTGGTCGCGGGACGGATATCAAGCTCGGGGTCGGGGTGGCTGAGATAGGCGGTCTTCATATTGTCGGCACCGAACGCCATGAGGCAAGGCGTGTCGATAATCAGCTTCGCGGCCGTGCGGGCAGGCAGGGCGACAGCGGCTCGAGTGATTTTTTCCTCAGCTTCGAAGACGATCTGCTGCGGTATTTCGCATCGGAATGGATGCTTAAGATGCTCTCGAAGGTGTGGTCCGAAGAGGGTATGCCGATATATCACAAGAGTCTTAGCAAGGGGATTGAAAAGGCTCAGAAGAAGGTTGAGGAACGCAACTTCGAATCGCGTAAAAGTCTTCTCGAATATGACGAGGTGATGGATTATCAGCGGAAAATATTCTATAAACGCAGACGCGATATTCTTGAGGGCGACGACCTGAAAGAGATCATCACCGAAATGATCGATTCGATCGTCGATGGAAGCTGTAATAATATTCTGGCGGGTGACTACGCGAAAAACTGCCTTGTCGAGTGGGCCAGGAGCAAATTCGGCGCGGAGATAAAACTCAAGAGTTTTGAAGGATTGAACGAACAAGAGGTCAACGAGACGATTGTTGAGATCGAAGAGTCGATCAAGAACCATGCGAAAAGTCATGTCGCTAACGAGATTTCGCTTTCGCTTGGCGAATACCTGGAAGATTATCAGGATAAGTCGACATGGAACGTTGAGGGGCTTTGCAAGTGGGCGATGAGTTCTTTCGCGGTGAGTCTTTCTGCGGCAAAAGTCAGGCAGATGGATGCAGAGGAAGTTGAGGAAACGATCGTTGCCGGGGCTGCCGAGCAGGTGGACAAAAAGGATTGTTCGCAGATCAGAGACTTTCTTGCCGAAGATTTTGCGATCAAGACATTTGTTCAGTGGGTCGGTGCCAGATTTGATGTGAAGCTGGATGTCGATGAGCTTAAGGGGCTGTCTTCGGAAAAGATCAAGGAGACACTTGCCAGCAAGGTTGCCGAGAAATACAAACAGCGCGAGACAGAGTATCCCGTAGAGTTCGCGATGAATATGGTGTTCGCCCAGCGGGAAGTGAATATCTACGGCTATGAGTCGCTGGCCAAGTGGGCCAACAGGCGGTTCAGTGCGTCTCTTACGGCTGAGGTTTTACAGGAGATGAAACCGCAGGCGATCCATGATAAGCTGATCGAGCTTAGCAAGTCGTACCATAACGGCGAACTTGAAAAAGATATTGACGCCAATCTTGCGAAGCTTAACGATTCCGATGCGATCATTGCCTGGGCCAACGAACGGTTCGGTTCCCAACTTACCGTTGACGATCCTGAGCAGGGCGGCAACGTCCGTGACCGTATAATCGCCGAAGGGCACAAGTTGCTCAGGAAAGAACTGACAGACCTTGAGCGTTATGTATTGATTCAGATATATGACGCTACGTGGAAGGATCATTTGTATTCGATGGACCATCTGAAGGAGAGTATTTTCCTGCGAGCTTTTGCGGAGAAAGATCCTAAGATCGAGTACAAGCATGAGGGGTATCGCATGTTTAACGAGATGCTCGATACTATCGAAGATAAGGTGACCGACACAGTCTTTAAGGTCAGGCTCGATCCGGGCGCACAGGCGCGGAACGTGTGGAACGTTTCCAGTACGTCGCACGACGAGGTCAGCCAGTTCGCGATGACCGAGCGTCAGCGGGCTGCTGCTGAAGCGCCTCAGGGCGAACGGAAGGTTAAACAGATCAAACTTGACCAGCCCAAGGTTGGCCGAAACGAACCATGCCCGTGCGGCAGCGGCAAAAAATACAAAAAATGCTGCGGTAAAAACGAGTAACGAACCTGCTGCTCTTGATGAAGATTTGATCGGCATAACTGCCAGCGGAGGTTTTTTTACTATTTGCTGGAAATAACTGTAACAATGCCGGTGTTTTCACGTCTATAGATAAGAAGTTGCCTGCGGTGCGGCTCACAATCAGACTTATATAATTCATTTTGAAAGGTATAACAATGATGGAACCTACTTTTAGCTTTCCAAACGAGGCCGCGGCATCTGGTGCGGTGTTCGGTGGGATTATTTTGCTGGTGATTATATTGATCGGATTGGCTATTAACATTCTATATGTGGTAGCATATTGCAAGATATTCAGCAAGGCCGGTTATCATTGGGCGATGGGTTTGCTGATGCTTGTTCCGATTGCCAATCTCATTATGCCGCTGGTGCTTGCTTTTGGCCAATGGCCAATTTTGGAGGGCCGGTCTCAAAATATGCCAAGGGACGGCTATCATTAGAGTTTGAGGATTTAGGTAATGTCTTCAAAAGATTCGCGGCAAGGAAAATTGTAAATGAAAATCCCAGAAATATCAATAAGAGGTACGTCTGGCAAGAGGAAGAAGTATTCGCAAAAAGTCAAGGTTGCTGCAGGACAATACCTTGGCGAACAGCAGCTTGCGATCGAAGACCTGACGGACAGTCAGCAGGACATTGTTTTTGGATACATCAAGAGCAGGCGTCAAGTCAAATGGACAGTCGCCTTAACGGCGGTTATATCC
>DAOWHR010000183.1 GCA_030641315.1 Anaerohalosphaeraceae bacterium
ATATCGCTTATACCTATTGCGGCTTCGTCTGACTACGTTGAGAATACTCGACAATGGATAGCATTGGCTGCGTTTTTCGCCTTGTCAGACTCGTCCTCATAACGGCCTAAGTCGATATATAAAAAGTCCAAGTGCTCTAGTGCTGTGTAAATCTTTAATTTACAAAGCACCAGGAAATTGAAGGAGGCGCTCGCAGTTGAGGAAGTTGAAATTTTGCTGTTTGCAGTGAAATTTCAACTTCATAACTTACAGTAAATATAATCACATTTATCGAGCAAATTTCTGCTGAAGAAGACAAAACAGCAGATTTCTTGTTTATTGTTGCCTGTTGGCAGATTGGACAGTTTTCGTCATCGTGCTGCTGGTCCTCATCATGTTCAGCCAGATGTAAAGCAAACACGGCATTGGTAGTTGTCAGTACAAAACACGCTGTTACAAAAACAAATAATATTTTTCGGTAATTATTTTTCATTTGTCAGAATTTATGAACATGCCGGACACAAGCCATCTATGTTGACCTGCTGTCGATGAATAACGAATCCCTTTTTTAAGTCCTTTATTAATGGCAAAGACGAACCTGTCAGGCAGAATGTTTCGCCGCAATCACTGCATGTAAAATGAGGGTGGCATTGCTTTGTCGTGCAATTATGGCCAAGCTCATATTTCCAGGCTCTGCTCTGCAGATAAACCTTGTGAACTAAACCCCGCTCACAAAATCTTTCGAGAATTCTGTAAACTGTAACTGTATCAGGGCACTTTTGGC
Source organism: Anaerohalosphaeraceae bacterium (assembly GCA_030641315.1). GTDB lineage: Bacteria > Planctomycetota > Phycisphaerae > Sedimentisphaerales > Anaerohalosphaeraceae > DAOWHR01. Next base: position 764 of record DAOWHR010000183.1, read on the forward strand.
CCATGTGTTGGATCAGCTCTTCTCTTGACAACGGTTTGTCAGATATAAGTAGTTCCTTCAACAAAAGAACCTGTGCTTTTGTACAGTTGAACTTAGCAGCTTTTAATATTTCTTCTGCTTTGGTTGTTAAGTTTGAATTAGTCATATAAAAAGCCCTCGCCAAAACTGCAACTATATTGCAATTCACATCTAATCTTATCAAATTTTTGTTATCTGTCAAGGGGATAAATTATTATTTATCGGTGAGACCAGTGCTGTGTAAATCTTCAACTTACGGACTTCTGCTTATAGCCAACGGGGAATTTCATTCGTGATCAGTCTATATCATGAACTTACGAACGTGAGTGAGATTTTTTTGTGGCAGCAATAATAAACACCTATGCTTATGTGATCTTTTACGGATACTTAGTCTTGCTAAATCGCTTTTTCCCTGCGCTGGCGCTTCGGGCTACTGTTGCCACTAAATAATCTCGCTCACTTACGAACTTCCCTGGTTGCCTTCTGCTACTTTGCTGACATCAGGCAGCACTAATAATGGCAAGGCTCCTTTTTGTACCTGTATGTCCAAGGGCAGGTACGGGCCGGTGTCGCCGTCTATCTGGCTGCGAAGGTGATGTTCGGATTCGATATTAATTTTGGAACATTTATACCTGCTTGTCATTTTGCTTTTTTCGACAATACCGAGAATTGTCAGCATAAACAGGTAGATCAACTGCAATACGTTCTTACAGCGGAACACGACCAGATCGACTTTTCCGTCATCGCACAGGGCATTATCGAATAATCTGAAGCCTCCGCCGTATCTTGAAATGTTGCCCAGAAACAGAATTGCCGGTTCGTTGCAGATATTCCTGCCATCTGCGATAATTTTTATGATTGGAAACTTGTATGTAAAAAATGTTCTGAAGGTCGGCCAGACATAATCAATTTTTTTAATATTTCCCTTTCGGCTTTTATCAAGCATGGCGACGACCTGAGAATCAATCCCAACACCGCCTACAGCGAGGAATATCTTGTCGTTTATCCGTACTTCATCGATATTGCGAATGTTCCACTGCCTGATCGTTTCAAAAGCTTCGTGAGGATCTCTTGAAAGTCCCAGCTCTTTGGCGAGCAGATTTTCAGTGCCGACCGGAAAAATATATATCGGGATGTTTGATCCATTGATGCACTGCGATATGCTTCTGACAGTGCCATCACCGCCAGCGGCAACTATCAGATCACAGCCAATATTGAGATAGGCAGTAATCTGTTCCCTGGTTTGTTCGATGGAGGTCAACTGCTCGCGGTGAACTCGACAGCCGTCATCAGTGAGCAGTTGGGCAAGTTGGGCTACACTTTCGGTGTGTCCGCCCGGTCCGGAGGCCGGGTTTTCGAGGATACATATACAGCAATTATTATTTTCCCATCCGGGATATTTTAATTTCATTTGGAACTATTTAATTATGTAAACATTAATGAAACAGGTGTGCGTTAAAACTAATAATTTTAACCAGCCATGATTCCGGAAAAAACCATAATTGCTTATGTTATCTATCTAAGATACATTTGCCAAAACAATTCTCAATAAAAATTGCCAAGTGGATAGTCTTAAAATCGACGTAAATCGATTTAGAAAGAGTAATTCCGACATTATTTCCACTATAATCAGTCAGCCTGGAACAAAACAAGTTAAAATTGTTGCTTGATCTGTCCTGTTAGTGTTAAATAATAGCCTGAGTTAATAATGGCAGCTAACAAAATGTTAAGGAGTTATTATTATGCAGAAACGTCTTGACTTTTCTGAGGTTATCAAGGGCAAGTACCCTGAGCCGGTCGCTTATGCAGTCGCGACGGACGGCGATGGTAAGGCCAATCCTATTACTCTTGGCTGGCTGATGCAAACTTCACATATACCTTCGATGTTCGCAATTTCTGTTGCACCGCAAAGGTATTCCTGCGATGTCATCCGAGAGGCTGGGTGTTTTACGCTGGTTTTTCCAAGCAGCGGAGACGCAAAGCAGGCACTTTATTTCGGCACGAAGAGCGGGCGGGATACGGACAAGATCGGCGAGTCGAAAACGAGGGTTTCTGAGGCAGAAGTGATCGACAGTGTGATATTCGATGACGCGGCTGCTAATTTTGAGTGCGTTGTCATTGATGAGATGGTTACGGGTGATCATGTTATCTTTGTCGGCAAGGTCGTGGCGGCGCATTGTAATACTGAAAAGACGGATCGTTTGTATATTGTCGCTCCCGGCTGGAAGATGGGCGGGGTCAGGGCGGTTGAGTAATAAGTGTAAATCAAAGTAACCGATCAGCAGGTTTAAATTGAGGAAGTATTATGAATCGCAGGGAATTTCTTAAGTTTGCAGGTGTTTGTTCGACCGTTGGCATTGTTGGATGTAACGGGAGTATTGCCCAAACGGTATTCGGAGAGAAGGAGAGCAGGCCAAATATTATTCTTTGTATGGCTGATGATCTTGGGTATGGGGATACGGGGTATAATGGACACCCGATCATTAAAACGGTTAATCTTGATGATATGGCGAGCAAAGGGATACGGTTCGATCGATTTTATTCGGGATCGGCAGTGTGTTCGCCCACGCGTGGCAGCGCGATCACTGGTAGACATCCAGATCGATACGGGATAACTAACGCAAACGCGGGACATATGCGAAAAGAGGAGGTCACTCTTGCTGAGGCGTTAAAGACGCAGGGGTATATGACGGGGCATTTCGGTAAGTGGCACCTTGGGACACTGACCAGAGAACTGAAAGAAGCGAACCGCGGCGGGCCAAAGGGAGTTGCTCACTACAGTCCACCCTGGGAGAACGGGTTTGATTATTGCTTTGCGACGGAATCGAAAGTGCCGACTTATGATCCGATGGTGAAGCCTCCAAAGGCAGGAAAGTACTACTGGAACTCGCTGGAGGACGGGCAGGACAGGGCCGAGTACGGGACGCATTACTGGGTGGCGCAAGAGACGATGGAAACGAAGAATCTTGAGGGAGACGATTCGCGGATCATCATGGATCGGGCGATACCATTTATCGAGGATGCAGTTGAAAAGGGGAAGCCTTTTTTCGCAGTGATCTGGTTCCATTCTCCGCATCTGCCTGTTGTGGCGGATAAGGCGCATCGCGATCTTTACCCCGGGCAGGACGGATATACACAGAACTATCTTGGGTGCATAACCGCGATGGACGAGCAGATCGGGCGGCTGCGTGAAAAGCTGCGTAAGCTCGGGGCGGCGGACGATACGATGCTGTGGTTTTGCAGTGATAACGGACCGGAAGGTAAGAAAGGCAGTGCGCCAGGCAGCGCGGGTGTACTTCGAGGTCGTAAGCGGTCGCTTTATGAGGGCGGGATACGCGTGCCGGGACTGCTTGAGTGGCCTGGCCGGGTGAAGAAGCAGAAGGTTGTTGAGATGCCCTGTTCGACGAGCGATTATTTTCCGACTGTGATGGATGTGCTTGGATTTACGCTGGAGGGAGCACCGCTTCCGAGGGATGGGGAAAGTCTGCTTAAGGCAGTAGACGGCAGAAAGAGTAAACGGTCGAAGCCTATCGGAGTTCATTTGAGAAATCAGATAGCACTGATAGATAACAGGTATAAACTTTACAGCGGTAATCTGGGCAAAAGTTTTGAGCTTTACGATATTGTTGAGGATATGTCCGAGACGACAGATATGGCTGAGACGAAACCGAATGTTGTCAGTGAGATGAAGGATACTCTTGCGAAATGGCGTAACTCGTGTTCGGACAGTGTGCAGGGCAAAGATTATCAATAGATTGGAAATTTCCTGCGGCAGTGTGCGGCAATGATACTCTTGCGGTGACAGAAAGTGAGTAAGCCGGTTTGGTGACATCTGCGATTAGACAACTATTATTTATTCTTCTGCTGGCGATTGTGTTTGGTGCGGCTGGCTGTTCGGGCGATGCTGAGAATGTTTATGACATTACTGCCAAGAGGCTTACTGTCCGGTCGCCGTGGTTTGCGGTTGGTGTTGATGATGTTGAACTGCAGGCGTCTTACAGCGGGTATGATATTGAGAAGCAGGAACGATTTTCCAGGCTTGCTATCGGGGATAAGGCACTTGAGATGATCGCTGGTGCAAATGATGTGATTTTAGGGACGGCGTTTTTGTTCGATATACTATCCATGGAATCTGCACCGTATCGTGATATTGTCGAGGAGTTGACAACGGAACTGATAAAGAAAAAGCAGCAGAACCCTGATATTGTTATCGCTATAGTTCTTGACCCGATCAACAACGGGTACAGCAAGCGTGTTTCGCCGGCGGCCAAGAGGCTTATCGAGAACGGTGTGGATATTTTTTATTCCGACCTGATCTCTACAAAGAGCGCGACGAGGCTTGGTGTGATGCATCATTTTCGCAGAGGGCTTCGATTCGCTGATACTCTTATGCTGGGTGTGTTGACGCCTGCCCTTAAACTGGTAACGGGTGTGAACGCGCCTTTCAAGAATCCGATCAATGAGAGGGGAATATCGCTTCAAAGTATCGTCAACGCATTGTCGCTTAAAGCGAATCATCGTAAGCTGCTTGTTACGGATACCAATGGGGGCTACGAATGCCTGGTGTCGTCTGCGAACCCGCATAACGCATCGATACCATCGACGAATTTCGGGGTGTCGGTGAAAGGCGAGATCGCGAAATATGTTTATATGGTCATCCGTGAGGATATTCGCAAGAGCATAAAACTTAACGAATGCCTTTGGAGCAGGAAAGACAAGAAATATCGCAGGGGCTATCTTGAAAAGACGCTGGTGCCGATGGCGGTATCGACACAAAAGCCGACGGCAAACGGCAGCGAAGTAGAAGTTTGTTTTGTTACGGAAAGCCGTATCCGTGACGAGGTTATCCGGATGCTGGCGGATGTCAGGAGCAATGATGAGGTTCGGATACAGATGTTCTATCTTTCGCAGATTGAGATTGTTGACGCTATCGTCGAAACGTCGAAACGTGTTAACCGCCCTGTCCGGTTGATACTGGACCCGAGCAAGGACGCGTTCGGCACGGAGAAGGACGGTACGCCGAACAGACAGGTCGCCTCTTATCTGATGAAGAAGAAAAAGGAGATGGGCCTTAAGCTGGAGATCAGGTGGTACGAGACGCACGGCGAACAGAATCATGCGAAGATAATGACGATCACCAATGATCGGACGGGGAAGTATGAACTGATGAACGGTTCGGCGAACTGGACGGGGAAAAATCTTAACGATATTAACCTCGAAGCGAATATCTGCGTAAGGGGATCGAAGAAACTCGTTGACGAATACAATGAACTTTTCGATCTGTTCTGGTGGAACAGCGACGGGATGCTCTATACGATAGAATATCACGGCAAATATGAAAAACATGCAGGCATGATGAAATGGATCGAAGGCGAGAGGTGGGGATATGTGGCGTGGTGATAAGCAAACTGTGCAAATGTAAATCGTTAAACGCTACCCGGAGACAATGATGAATATCGATAAACGATTGCGAAGGGTGAGGATACTGCTTTTTGTTTTTGTTGTTATACTGGTTCTTAGCGGGGTTACGGCGTTTCCGCTTGTTTGGGAGATACGTTTGCTGGAGTCGATGGTGGGTGAGGGCAGTTTTGCGGCGAAAGTATTTCCGCGACTGTCGGAGTTTATTACTTCGATACATGAGGGCGTCGAAGAGGTTAATATCGAGCAGGCGTTTATGTTCTATGGTACTGACTGGCTGGCGTTCGGGCATATCGCAATCGCAATTTTCTTTATCGGGGCGATAGTCGATCCGGTCAGGAATATTTGGATAATCGAGGCTGGTATGATCGCTTGTGTGCTGGTGTTACCTGCGGCATTTATTTGCGGGCCGATCAGGGGGATACCGTTTTTCTGGCAGTTGATCGATTGCTCGTTCGGTGTGATCGGTGTGGTTCCGCTGTGGATCGTAAGGCAAAAAATCCGAAGGATCGAAGCAGAGCAAAAAGAGATCACCAGAGCGAGTTAGAGCAATTCATTTTTTAGTGTTCGCCTTATGCCGGTCCCTGCGCTTGCGCTTCGGGCTGCTGTTGGGGGATATTGCAAATGAAATGAGAGAAAGATTTGAAACCTTAAGAGATGAGCACGTCGAATTCTTCGGGTGCGAGGCAGTGGCGTAGCTGCTGGAGAGCTATCAATTCAATCTGGCGGACGCGTTCTTTTGTGAGGTTTAGTTTTTCGCCGATCTCGACGAGAGTCATTTTATTTTTGACGATGCGGTTGCCGTCGAGACCGAAGTGGTTTCTTATCACGTACTGCTCACGTTCGGTGAGGTTGTTTCTGATCACTTCGTCAAGACTGTAATGCGCCCTTTCTATCGAAGCGACGTCGACCTGGCTGACATTGCGAAGGTCGAGTTCGATGTTTGACATATCCGAGGATTGTTCGAGTGTGCCCTTAGTGGAAGTGTCGCTTTTGGCGTATTCCTTTGCTATGACCAGTGAAGCGTAAGTGCTAAAGCGGTAGCCGCGTGAATAGTCGAATTTGTCAACGGCGTGCATAAGTGAAATGTTGCCTTCGCTGACGAGGTCGGGCATACTTGCTCCGTATTTTGCGTGGCGTTGTGCGACGCTAACGACGAGGCCGAGGTTTGCTTCGACTATAAGTTTTTTTATTTCTTCGCTCGCGGTGAGGAATTTTTCGACTTTTTTCAGTCTTGTTCCGGACGGGCTGATGTGGCTAACATTTTCGCGAGTTGAACATGCCAGATATTTCAGGTAGTTGTATCTTCTGAAAAGCTCAGTTTCCTGCTGTCGTGTAAGCAGTTTCGGTGTTCTGGCTGCTGAGAGTTTTTTTATGAGGGCGTTGTCGGCCAGTATGATTCGATCAGCATCGGGAAGCTGAAAATCGTCGCTTTGGATGAAATCGATTTTGAGTCCGAGCAGTGCCTTGGCTCTTCTTTTGTTTATTATCCGATGTATCGAGCTTCTTGAACGATTGAACTTTTCCATCAGTTCGCCAATCTTTGCGCCCTGTTTGTGCATTTTATACATCAGGCCCGCTTCTTTGGGTCCGATGACGCCAGCAGGTTTATTGAAAACGGTATCGTCGGGGAAATCCTTTTCGTAATCGGCTAGAATACATCTGATCGTTTCTCGCGATCTGTTCATCTGTTGGGCAATTTCGATTATGATTCGGTGGCGGCTGGAATCGCTTCGGCTTGCGTTCTGTTTTGCCAGATCGACTATTTTGGCTTTTTGACTGGGAGTAAGTTTTGTGAAGGCTTCCGCTTTTTTGGAGCTTAGCTTGTTATTATCAATGAAGTCATCAACAACTGAGGCGAGAAAACCAATTGCTTTTCTGTTATCGGGAAAAAGATACGTCCAGCCAATGAGGCCCTGCTTTCGCCATCTCTGGACAGTTTTCCGTGAGACTGAGAATTTTTCGCAAATATCACCGATGGAGTAGACCTTCTGGTTCTGGTCGGCAGCTGGAATGGCGAGTTTTGCGCTTAGCCTGTCTATGAAAATCCTGAGATCATTTGCAAGAATGTCACCTTTGATAAGTATGCCTGACATGTCCTGTCGCGGCCTGTACTCGGTGATCCTGAAGCAGATAA
>DAOWHR010000249.1 GCA_030641315.1 Anaerohalosphaeraceae bacterium
ACTATAAGGGTTTTGTTAAGGAGGAGTTAGGTCATAGGCAAAAGTGTAACTTGCCGCCATTCGGTCGTATGGCGATTGTTGGGTTGCGGGATACAAAACATGATCGTCTGACCGAGGCGTGCGAGGCGATGAAGTGGCGGATAGACACGGTTATCGAGCAGCTTGGGCTGGAAATCAGGGTCCGAGGGCCGATGGAGGCGACCATTTCGCGGATTCAGAGCTTTCATCGGATGCAGATAATATTGCAGGCAAAAAGCCCTGAGCCTATCGGAAGGCTGTTTTCGATGCTTCGGACAATGCCGCCTATCAAGCCTGCCGTAAAAGTGAGCGTAGATATTGACCCAATTAACTTATTATAGCTTGCAATTGAGAATTCTTGTGGTTATATTGCGAAACTTCATTGAGCGGGGAGTAGCTCAGCTTGGCCAGAGCGCTGCGTTCGGGACGCAGAGGTCGCAAGTTCAAATCTTGTCTCCCCGATTCGATATAAAGTACCCCGATTATTGGATTTAAGTCAAACACTCATCCGTGTGATGCTGCAACTCCCTCATATCTGAAAGTGTATCACTTATACGTTCTCCAGACATGAAGGAATCACCGTATGAAAACCATACAAAAACACCCATAAATTCAAAGCATCGAAAAATTATTGTTATCCCGATCAATGCTTGTGGTCGAGAAAGCCTTCGAGCTTGCGTGATCTAACAGGGTGCTGAAGCTTTCTGATAGCCTTAGCTTCGACCTGCCTGACACGTTCTCTTGTTACCTTGAATATCCGTCCAACCTCTTCGAGCGTGTAAGTGTATCCGTCACCGATACCATAACGGAGCTTTATGATCTCTCGCTCACGATAGGTCAGTGTCTTTAACACATGGTCGATGCGGTCCTTGAGCATCTCCTGCGTAGCGGACTGTACGGGCGATTCGACCGTTTCATCTTCGATAAAGTCGCCAAAGTAGCTGTCTTCACTTTCGCCGATGGGTCTGTCGAGACTGAACGGGTGCTTTGAAATTTTCATCACACGGCGAGCCTCTGAGACGCTCATCTCGGCTTTGGTTGCGATCTCTTCGATGGTCGGTTCGCGGCCAAGTTTTTGCAGCAGATTCTTGCTGATAGTGCGCAGCTTGCTCATCGTTTCTATCATGTGGACAGGAATGCGGATCGTTCGTGCATGGTCAGCAATCGCCCTTGTGATCGCCTGCCTGATCCACCATGTAGCGTATGTGCTGAACTTATAACCGCGGCGGTACTCATACTTGTCAACCGCACGCATAAGGCCGGTGTTGCCCTCCTGGATAATGTCCAGAAAACTGAGTCCCCTGTTTCTGTATTTCTTGGCGATAGAGACAACCAGACGCAGGTTACCGCCAGACAGTTGGCGTTTTGCTTCTTCGTATTGGGCATAAACCGCCTCAACGGAACGAAGGCGTTTATCAAGCTGCTTGGGGGTTTCAAGCACGAGATCGCTAAGTCCGACAAGTTCGTGACGCATCATAGCGATATCTTCTTCGGTGTAATCGCGAGTTGGACCTTTTGCGATGATCTGCTCAAGCTGATGCATTTTGAACTGTATGCCCTGGAGCTTTTTCATCATCGGCTGGATACGGCTTGTACGAAGGCTTAGCTCTTCCAGCAATGTGGCCATCTTACGCCTGTTGCGATGGATCTGCTTGACCTTGGCCTTTATCTTATCAATGTCTTCAATCTCGCTTGATTCCTGGAATAACCGGTCATTTCGCTCCAGAAATTTATTAACAGTCGACAGGTTCTGGGGAAGGCGGCTTTTGACTACGGCACGAACAAGATTTTCCGTTGTACTCATCTTCATCGTTCGGTCAAAAGGCAGCGAACCGTCCTGTACCTGCTGCAAAATCTCAACGGCACCAGTGGCGCAATAGTCATTTTCAAGAACCTTACGCCTGAAGGCAAGACGGGTAAGCTCGATCTTTTTGGCAAGACTTATTTCCTCCTCCCGAGTCAGCAACGGTATCTCACCCATCTGTGTCAGATACATCCGGACAGGGTCGTCAATTCGCTTGCCTTCCCCTTCTGTTAAAGTCTTTTCAAGTGCCGCGTCCTTGCTCTGACCGTCTTGATCAGCGGCATCTTCAAAGCCGTCATCGCCTTTCTTTTTCACATCAGCTTCGTCAAGTATCTGCACCCCGAGTTCGTCAAGAGTCATCAGCAGACTATCGAGACGGTTTGGTGTGATCGCCTCATCGGGCAACTCTTCATTCATCTGCTCATACGTCAGGTAGCCGTTCTTCTTGCCTTTTTCGATTATCGCCGCTATTTGAGCATCGGCTAACTTACCGCATACCTCTTTTTTGACAACAGGATCTTCGGCTTCTTCGTCGTCGTCAGAGTCTTCCAGTTCAACGTCGAGGTCCTCATCTTCTTCTTCGGTAACAATATCATCATCGTCATCAACAACAAGATGCAGGTCAACTTCAAAGCCGACTAAGCTGTCGCCACTGTCAATTTCATCTTCGTTGGGATTATTTTTTTTGACGTCACCAGAGCTATCGTCAATTTCTACAGAATCGATCTTATCGTCTTCGATCTTCTTTTTCTTCTTTTTCGCTGACATACATTGCTTTCAAATAATTCAGGCAATTTCTCTATTATCTTAACATTTTGAACCTGCTGCCAACACAGAGCAGGTCATTTTTGTTACTATCCTGTTATCATACCGGGGCTTCTTTTATTCTTCTTTGGCAGAGACTGGCTGATCTTGCGCAAATATTCGGTCTCATCGTCATCCCGCAAAGATTTTATCTTTTGCATTTCTTCCTGCTGCTGACGGCTGTAAAGTGCCTTGATCGCCTGCCTGAACCGTTCGGCAAAGTTTGCTTTTTCTGCTCCGGAATCAGCAAGGGCAATAACGGCACTGCTGGTCTCAACAGAATGTATCCTGCCCAGCAATCTGCTTATCTCAAATGTTTCTTCGTTTTCCAACATCTCAAAGAGCACCTCGGCTATCTCTCTAAGCGCGGGCACATCAAACATGTCAAGCGTCAATTTATCACGAACCTTCTCATAAAGGCCTTGTTCATTGAGCAGGATTTCCAGTATCTCACATTGTGCCTTAGCCAGAAACCCGGCACCAAGATCAACGCTCTTAACTCTTTGATCCTTTACTGCATAGCTTTGGGAGCGTCCTGCCCTGCCGTAAATTCTTGACAATTCGGCATTGATCTCAGCGGTGCTAAGCCCTATCAAATCCGACAGTTTGCGGAGGAGCAAACCCCGGGCAACAGCGTCTACTTTGCCGCTTTTTATCGCCGTTGCCAAAGACCTCAGATATTCATCGACAACGGTCCGTCTGTCTGTCATGTTGTCGGTACCATCTACACCCTGAGTCAACCTGTTCCATTTATATACCATTACGTCCTGGGCTTCATCAACGATCTTTTCAAAGGCTTCTTTTCCGGAACTGAGCATAAAATCGCAAGGATCCTTGCCCTGTGACACAAACGCCAGCTTTATGTCAACCTTTTCAACGAGGCATACTTCCAACGCCCTGTTTGCTGCTTCTGTTCCCGCTATATCGTTGTCAAAGATCAGTACTATTTTTTTTGCGTAACGATGCAATATTCTTGCATGGCCGGTCGTAAAACTTGTCCCCAGCGTGGCTACTACATTTTCGCAACCAAACTGGTGACACATTATAACATCGGTATAGCCTTCAACAACAACAGCTGTTCCGGTCGCCGCAATTGTGTGCCTTGCCTGGTCCAAACCGTACATCGAATTACTCTTATCAAACAGTACCGTCGCTGGCGAATTCATATATTTAGCAGGATCGTCTCCCAGAGTTCTGCCGCCAAAAGCTATAACGCGACCAGTTACGTCAACGATTGGAAACATCAACCTGTTACGAAACTTGTCATACAAACCGCCGCTTTCTCTCGAAACAGCAAGCCCTCCTTCAAGAAGTGCCTTATCAGTTATACCAGCCGCCCTTGCGGCTTTTAGCAGATCATCCCAGCTTTCAATCGCAAAACCAAGCCCCCATTTAATTTCGGACTCAGCATTTATCTGTCTTTGCTCTATATAATCACGAGCTATTTGGCCTTTTTTCTGATCAGCCAGATTACGCTGCCAGAATTTCAGGGTCCATTCGTTCGCCCTTGCGAGATACTTAGCGGAAACCTCACCCCCGACCGTCTGCTGACTCTGCCTTTTGACGGGCTTATACTCTATACCCGCTCTATCGGCAAGTCGTTCGACAGCCTCAGGAAACGAAAGGTTCTCTCTCATTCTTATAAAGTTAAAAACATTACCGCCAGCACCACAGGCAAAACATTTGAATATCTGCTTTGCCGGGCTTACATACATGCTCGGGCGATTGTCCTGATGAAACGGACATAGACCTACAAAATCCTTTCCCTTACGGGTAAGGCTCAAGTGCTCAGAAACCACCTCCACTATATCAGTAGCTTGCAATATCTGATCAACTAATCTATTGTCGAACCCCGTAGACAACTATATACCGCCACGTCAAAAGACTTCTAAACCCAAACATATTTTCCGGGCAGGAGGCTAATCCGCACCCCAACCGCCAAACCAGAATATTATTATACAACGACCGGATCGAAAACGGGCGGTCACTTAAGTATAGCCCAAAATGTCAAAAAGTCAAGTAAGGGCGATAAAAACCGCTTAACAATACTAAAAATCGACTCTACGAGGCCCATGGACACCTGGCCAAATGAGACTTTTGTGGTTTACAAAATACCTTCAAGGCTGGCAATTGATAGCTGACCAAGCCCGGCTACCACCATGTCAGCATGGGCCTCGAGTTCGTTAGCGTCATACGTATTGGCAACAGCAAGGCATTTCATTCCGGCGGCTTTTGCAGCCTTAATGCCGCCAATCGTATCTTCGATCACTACGCAGTGATTGCCGGAAAGGTTCGAACCATTATCATTTAGCCGCTTCAAAGCTAATAGATAGCCCTCAGGTTCAGGTTTGCCCCTGGAAACATCGTCGGCTGAAACTATTACTTCAAACGCACCTATCAGACTGGTCCCGGCCAGAATGGTCTCAATGTCATTAAGGCTGGCACCTGAGCAAATCGCCATGCGGATGTTGCCGGCCTTGAGCAATTCAACAAGTTCTGTTACGCCTTCGTAGATGGTGTTTTGTATTTCGGCAATACGCCTAAAGATATTACCCTTTTGATTGATAAGATCAGCGATTTTTCTGCTGTCAAGCGATAGTCCGAAATCACGGGAAACCGCTTCAAAACATTCAGCGTCCGTATAGACAATATAGTCATGGAAATATCTTTCCCATGTTAGATCGACACCTAGCCCAGCAAAAATATCCTGAGCGGCCTTGTGGTGCAGACGCTCGGAATCTGAGATCACACCATCAAAATCAAATATTACAGCACCAAGCATACCAGTCCTTAAATTTATCTTCGGTTCTATCTAAAGTCACAAGAATGAAAAAGACACCCCGATGAAAGTTTCGGGGTGTCGGATTTTTGTTATTACTGTTTGGCAAAAAGCCTCTACACTTCTTCAGGAACAGGTCCGATCAAAGCTTCGTAGTCTCTAAATGTCGACTTGTCACCGCTGCATATAGCTTCGACCCTTGCGGTGATCTTCGGTGCGTTCTTCGTGATAAATCTTCTGGCGACAGCCTTTTTGCGTTCTGTCATCTTAACGGTTCCGCCGCCGTCGACCGCTGCAACCATGTCAACTTTGCTGCTGGCCTGACCACAGAAGAGATAGCCGATTATGATATCGATACCGATATCGACGATGTCACGGCCGTACAGTTCCATGTAATCGATACCAGCGTCTTTAACGAACGCGGCGGACTGCTTAAGCTGTTCAGTAGCTTTGTCGAGCAACGCAAGCATATCTTTAAGTTCGTCCGCATATTCTCGTGAGGCAAGTTCGGCGACGTATTTTTCAAAAGTACCGCCGCAAACACCTCTAACCGCAGCGACGACCTGCAACTGGCTTGTGCCTTCATATATCGTTGTTATACGTGCGTCACGGGCATACCGCTCACATGCGTAATCACGCATGAAACCGCTGCCGCCAAGAACCTGAATAGAATCGTAGGCGACCGTGTTGCACATCTCTGAGCAATAATATTTACTCATCGGCGTCAGCATCGCGTTAATACGCTTTTGCGAACGCGCCCGTTTTTTGTATTTCAATGCCAAAGCCTTATCCTTGACACCGTTTTCAAGGGCCGTCAGAAGACCTATCTCAATATCAACCGACTGGCTTGCTTCATATAACAGGGTTCTGCCAACTTCGATAGCGATCTTCATATCGATCACCATGTCCCGTACAGCGGGAAGCTTTTCGATCGGCACACCGAACTGTTCACGGCTTGCGGCATAATCACGAGCGATGCGGTATGTCGCTTCGGCAATACCCATCGACTGGGACGCGATACCGACACGGGCACCGTTCATCAATGCCATAACATAAGTTACCAGACCACGCTGCCTTTCGCCAATAAGCTCGCAGGGAGTATTGTCAAATATCAACTCACAGGTCGGCGAGCCGTGAATACCAAGTTTGTCCTCGAGCCTTCTGACCTGAACCGTAGGGCCGTTATCGCAGACGAACAGGCTTAGGCCAAGACCGCCCGACCTGTCAGATTCGCTGCGAGCCAGAACCAGAAGCACTTCGCCGCAACCGTTGGTAATGAACCTTTTAACTCCGTGCAGATACCAGTTGCCGTCATCATCCTGAAACGCTTTTACCTGGCACGCCTGAAGGTCGCTGCCTGCGTCAGGCTCGGTCAGTACCATCGCACCGGTGATCTTACCTGCAGAGAAATCGTGCAGATACCTCTGCTTGATTTCTTCGTCAGCAAAAGCGTTGATCGTGCCTGCGATACCCTGCAAACCGAAAATATTCATCAATGATGCATCGGCTCTGGAAACCATCTCAGTTGCTATCGAGTAAACCGTCTCCGGGAAGTTCAAGCCTCCAAAGCGATGCGGAAGGGTAAAACCCATCAGGTCCGCTTTGGCCAGGGCCTCAAGCGACTCTGAGATGCCTTTTGCGTATGTCACAGTGCCATCATCGTTAAGCGTATTTCCTTCGCGGTCTATCGACTCACTTCTGGGATGGATAAAGTCACCGCTGAGCTGACCGACCGCTTCAAGTACCATCTCATAGTTCTGCCTTGCTTCCTGGCCGTCAGCCGGTGCATGATCGAATTGTTCGGCAAAACGATAACCTTCTTCCCTAAATTCAGCAACATGTTCAATATCAAGATGTTTGAACATAAACTGAATATCATCGTTGTCTTTATAAAAATTAGCCATCTTCCGATTCCGTTCCTATTATAAACTTCGGGTAAAAACTATACTTTTTCCTTGATAGCACTTATCATCTTGGGCAAAACTTCCTTAAGATCGCCCAATATCCTGTAGTTCGCTATCTTGAAGATCGGTGCGTTTGGATCGTTATTTATCGCGATGATCTTTTGGCTGTCACTCATACCAGAGATATGCTGAACCGCACCGCTGATCCCAGCTGCGATATACAGACTCGGACGAACAGTCGTACCGGTCTGACCTATCTGGTGGTCATGGTCGACAAAACCAAGATCAACCGCTGCCCTGGTAGCGCCAAGTGACGCACCCAGACAATGAGCCAGATCCCAGAGCGTTTTGAAGTTGTCTTTGCTGCCGACTCCGGCACCGCCTGCGACAATAATTCTTGCGCCCTTGAGGTTTACTTTCTTTTCTTCGATATGCTGACCGATGATCTCAAGAGGCAGGTCCTCTGATGAAATATGAGCGGTTTCTTTGACAATGACGGCCTTTCTTGTGCCGTTAGCTTCGGGCATAGGCATTACACCTTCTCGAACCGTCGCCATTTGGGGCCATCTGTCGTAGTTAATGATGGTCGCTATGATATTGCCGCCGAACGCCGGTCTGATCTGGAACAGAAGATTATCATAAACCTGACCGGTCTTTTTGATCTCATGTCTGCCTATCTGCAGATCGGTACAGTCAGCAGTTAAGCCTGCCTTGGCAGCACTTGCGATCCTCGGAGCCAGGTCGCGGCCGCACGGGGTGGCGCCGAATAATACTACCTGAGGCTTATGCTTATGGATCAGGTCGTATATGACCTTGGTATAAGAATTGGCCTGGTAGTGCTCAAGCAGTGGATGCTCGGCGACATAAACCTTGTCGGCGCCATAATGACCGAGACGGTCAGGCATGTCATCGATGCCGTTTCCCAGCAGGATGGCCGCAAGCTTAACACCAAGCTGATCGGCAAGCTCTCTACCCTTACTCAACAATTCAATAGGAGTATCCTCAAGCCTGCCGCTATGCTGCTCAGCAAAAACCCAAACTTCTCCTGCCTTATTGACTTCAATCATGCTCAAGTCCTTTATTGCAATGTCTAATACATATACTCAAATAATGTGCCGTCAAAATGATAAGCTGACACTTCTAAACACATTTAACTTACGCTATGGTATTTTCTTCGATCAAATCGTGTACCATCGCGGTAATGCCCTCTGTCGTTGCCTCAACGTCTTTGCTTCCCTTTGCGGCAAGAACAACACTTTGGATGCGGTGCACCTTGGTGGGCGATCCGTCTCTGCCGCACCACTGCATGTCAGCTTCCAGAAAATCAAGATCCCACTGCTTAATGAGCAGTCCCTTTTCCTCAAGCTCTTTGCTGTATGCGTCAGTATCAATGTCAGTATCCTTGCCCATTGCCTGTATTTCAGCAGGACTAAGGGCCTTTTTGTATTTCATCAGCCTTTTGCCCGCACAAACCCTTGGCTCATTAGCCTCATCAAGCACAGTCAGCACTACAGGCAGCTTTGCCTTAACTTCCTGCCAGCCGTTACCAAGACCTCTGCGAACAGTAATCGCCCCGTCAGAAATATCAATGAGATCCTCAACATAAGTGATCTGCGGCAATCCGAGTTTCTCAGCAATCTGCGGGCCAACCTGTGCGGTATCGCCGTCAATGGCCTGCCTGCCGCAAAGAAGTATATCGCATTTTAGCTTCCTAACAGCACAGCTAAGGATATAGCTGGTCGCCAGAGTATCACTTGCAGCGCACCTTCTGTCAGTTACCAGAACAGCGTCATCGGCACCTCGATAGAGAGATTCACGCAAAACAGCACTGGCAGAAGGAAGTCCCATTGTCATTGCAGTAACCGTACCGCCGAACTTATCCTTAATATCCAGCGCAAGTTCAAGAGCATTGAGGTCCTCAGGATTAAAAATTGCAGGCAAAGCACCGCGATTAACTGTACCGTCTTCATTCATCGCCTCGCCGGTAATCCTTTTAGTATCAGGAACTTGCTTGACGAGAACTACACAATTATATGCCACTGACTTATCTCCTTGTCATTTATCGTTTTTCCATTTCTATACCTATAGACGGGGTAGTGTAGCTGAAATCAGCCTCAAGTCAACCAAAAAAATGGCCCGGCACCGGCTTAGCTGAAAGTGAAGTCTGCGACAGGACAGAGCGAATGCAGTGAGAAAACACCAAAAAAAGACTTTAAACAGTTAACATATTAACATTCATACAAACCAAGCAACATGTACCATCTGCATAAACAGACACAATGAAAAGGTTTTATTGTGATGAAAGGTGCATAAAACAGCAAGGTTGTTTATTATTTGTGATCATTTTCACAAATAACACTTGACATAGGTTTGCGTATACTATACATTGCAATATACACTGAAGTTACGGCGCAATAGATATTGCAGCATTTGTCATTAACTTAGGAGAAATAAATGCCAATCAACCGAAAATGTATAATTCGCCTGTCACGGTATAAAAATGCCCTGGAAAGATTAAAGGCTCTGGGTTTTGTCAAAGTATTCTCTGACAACCTGGCTGATGCCTCCGGCGCAACTCCATCTCAGGTCAGAAAAGACTTTTCAATATTCGGAATAACCGGTAACAGACGCGGAGGATATATTGTTGATGAACTGGTTACCCAACTGCGAGAAATTCTCGGCAAGAACAAGATACAGAAGGTTGTTTTGGTCGGAGCCGGCCATATAGGGACCGCCCTTTTGCGTTATAAAGGATTTGAGACCGGGGGCATCAAGATCATAGCGGCATTTGACATTGATCCTTCAAAAAACAACAACAAAACCGATATCCCTGTGTTGCCCATGGAGCAACTAAGCGAATTCGTAAAATCTGAACAGGTCAAGATCGGAATTCTGGCCATACCGGATGTCGCGGCGCAACAGGTTTCTGAGATCATGCTTTCTGCGGGGATAAGAGGAATACTTAATTTCGCGCCAATTCAGTTAAGAGGTTCCGAAGGAAGCGTCATAAGCACAATTAATCTGGAAGTGGAACTCGAAAATCTGATCTACTTCGTAAATGCTTCGGGCAAAATCGTGGATAAAAAATGAAACCGACATCACTTAAAACCAGAATATTCTCTTTCTTTGCAACCATAGTCATCGTACTTGGTCTGTTCATTTTCCTGCTGGGCTTTTCACTGATTAAGACAAATGTTATTGGACGTGCGCAGCAGCAGCTTGAGCACGATCTGGCAAGCGCACGTTATGTGTATTCATCTGACATTGAACGCATCGGTGATGCCTTTAAACTGACAACGCCTGACTGTGACATTGACAAACTCAATCTCAAAGCTAAGACCGGCCTGGACTATATTCGCGTTGTAAACGCCGATAAAATTGGTAACATAAAAAGTGAAATCGCTGCTGCTGCCATCCGACAGAAGACAGGTCTGGGAGGCACCAGGCTTATTGGTACTGAGGAGATCGGCACACTTGGACAAGGGGTCGCTGAAAACAAATCGATAGAAATTAAAGATACTCCCCACGCAAAACCATCAACAAAAAGAACCGTCAAAGGTTTGATGGCGAAAGAATACGCTTTGCCCCGGTTCAATTCCAACGGTGAACTTGAGGCAGTCATTTACGGCGGTAAGATAATCAATCTGGATTATGAGCAGATCGACAGTATTAATGAAGTTGTATTTGGAAACGAGGCCAACCTGTCGAAGCCACTCGGTACGGTAACGATCTTTCAGGATGACACACGGATAGCTACAAATGTACGCAACGAAAACGGAACCAGGGCTGTCGGAACACGGGTATCAGCGGAAGTTTATGAAAAGGTTGTCGAGCAAGGCCATGTATGGCACGACAGGGCATTTGTCGTAAACGAATGGTACAGAACGGCTTATGAACCTATCATGAGCATTAACGATAAAGTAATAGGCATCTTATATGTGGGCATACTTGAGGAGCCTTTCAATAAACTTACCCGCAACACAATGCTGCTGTTCGTTCTAATTATCATTGGAGGGGTGACACTTGCCGGAATACTGTCGCTGATACTCATATCTGCAGTATCAAGACCAATCACAAACCTGCTCCATGCAACAGAAAAACTTGCAGGTGGAGAACTCGGGTGTGAAGCTTCGACAACTTATTCGTTAACAGAGCTAAATGAGCTTGCGTTCGAGTTTAATATGATGTCGGCAAAGCTGAAAGAACGTGACGAAAATCTAAATGTCTCAAACGCCAAGCTCGCAGAGCTTAACAAGAGCTATCTCGACCTGATCGGCTTTGTTTCTCACGAACTGAAAGGCATGCTGTCTTCTACAATAATGAATGCTTATGCGATACGTGACGGCTACCTTGGAATGATTAACTTTAAACAGAAAAAAGCTGTGGACTCCATCTCGCGCAATCTGGATCACCTTGCGGCAACAGTAAAGAAATTCCTGAATCTCAGCCGTATCGAAAAAAATCAGCTCGAACCGAACAAGACCGAATTCCTGATCGCTCAGGATGTATTTGAAGTTTCGCTTGATACATTTGCCAAGCTCGCAAGCGACAAAGACATGACCATAGTAAATAACATTGACGAGGACCTTAAGGTCTATGCAGACTCCGACCTTATGCTGATCGTGGCGAACAACCTGATAAGCAATGCCATAAAATATGGGAATAAAAATGGCAGAATCGAACTTAACTGCCACTCTGACGAACACCGTGTTACTTTTGAAATATACAATGACGGCAGACCCATCAGCGATGACGATAAGAAAAAACTCTTCAAGAGATTTTCCAGGCTCGATGTTCCTGAAAAGAAAACAGAAAAAGGCAGCGGCCTGGGATTGTTTATTACAAAACAGATAATTGAGACACATGGCGGAGATATTACCATCAACGCCGAAGAAAACGGAAATACGTTTGTATTCTACATTGAAAGGAAGAAGTAACGTGTTAACTCCCCTTGAAATCATAAAAAAGAAACGTGCTGAAGCAGTCAGCCGGATCATAAGCAAAGGGTATCTCTCGACCAAACGAGTTTATGTCGGCATGGCGACATGCGAGATAGCGGCCGGGTCAAAAGAGGTCATGGATGTGTTTACAGAAGCAGTAAGTAAAGGCCTTACCGATGTCTATCTAAGCCAGAAGGGATGTGCCGGCCGGTGTAATCTCGAACCAACCGTCGAAGTCGTCGAAGAAGGCAAAATACCTGTTAAATACGGCAAAGTAAACAAAGAAAGAGCTCTCGAAATAGTTGACCGTCATCTCAAGAACGGCCAGGTCATCAAGGAATGGCTCATATAACGAAAGGATGAGATACGTGCCAAATACAGAATATATAATCACATTGTGCGACGGCCCCTCCTGTATACACAAGGGATCGCGTACAGTCAAAGATGCTTTAGAAGAGGCTATTGCCAAGCACAACATGCAGGATAAGGTTAAAATACACCTGTCCGGCTGCCTTGGTATGTGCAGCAAGGGACCGATCGTAATTGTTAATCCCGGCTACACGATCTATGGCTCAGTAACAGAAGCGGATGCCGCTGAGATCATTGAGCAGCATCTCATCAACGGCAAATATGTAACCAGGCTCGTTGTTGACGAAGATCATCTGTACAACCGTTTTTTCAGGATTTTCGGAGACAACGATTTCTTCGGCAAACAGATGCGTATCACTCTGCGTAACTGCGGAATTATCGACCCGGAAAATATCGACGACTACCTTTCGCTGCGAGGCTATGAAGCGTTGGCAAAAGTTCTGACCGAACTGACGCCCAAAGACGTTATTGATGAAGTCAAAACATCGGGGCTTAGAGGCAGAGGCGGCGGCGGTTTCCCAACAGGAGTAAAATGGGATTTTACGGCCAACGCCCCAGGCGATGAAAGATACGTAATCTGCAACGCTGACGAGGGTGACCCGGGAGCGTTTATGGACCGGAGTGCCATCGAGGGAGATCCGCACACAATCTTAGAAGGCATGGCGATAGCAGGTTACGCGATAGGCTCAACAAAAGGTATCGTATACATTCGTGCCGAATACCCGCTGGCGATCAAACGTCTTGAAAAAGCGATCGAAGACGCTAGTAAGAACAACCTGCTCGGCGATAACATACTCGGATCTGAGTTCTCATTCGATATCGAGATCAGACTCGGAGCCGGTGCTTTCGTATGCGGCGAAGAGACAGCTTTAATCCATTCTATAGAAGGCTCAAGGGGAATGCCCCGGCCAAGACCGCCCTATCCATCGGTTAAGGGTCTGTTCGGAAAACCTACGCTGATCAACAATGTTGAAACATGGGCGAATATCCCGGTAATAATCCTGGACGGCGGCAAATGGTTCAGTTCGATAGGGACCGAGACAAGCAAGGGCACAAAAGTTTTCGCCGTTGCAGGCATGGTTAAAAATACGGGACTGGTGGAAGTTCCGATGGGTACGACACTCCGCAATATTGTCTATGATATCGGAGGCGGTATCGAAGGCGGCGGCAAATTTAAAGCGATACAAACCGGCGGACCTTCGGGAGGATGTCTGCCCGAGGAATATCTCGACACGAAAGTCGATTACGAATCACTCGCTGCTGTCGGCTCGATAATGGGATCGGGCGGAATGATCGTCATAGATGAACACTCCTGCATGGTTGACGTCGCTAAATTCTTCCTGGAATTCACACAGGACGAATCCTGCGGCAAATGCACGCCCTGCCGCGAAGGCACAAAACGGATGCTTGAGATACTTACGAGAATAACACAGGGCAAAGGAAAACCAGGCGACATAGAGAAGCTCGAAAGACTCGGTACGATGGCACAGAGATCATCGCTGTGCGGGTTGGGACAATCGGCACCAAACCCTGTCCTCAGCACCATCAAGAACTTCCGTCAGGAATACGAGGATCACATTTTCAATAAGAAGTGTGTCGCAGGTGTATGCGGTGCGCTTTTGACATATACGATCATCGAAAAATGCGTCGGCTGCGGAGCATGCAAAAGAGTATGCCCGACAAACGCCATCAGCGGCACTAGAAAGCAGCTCCACACAATCGATCAGGACGCTTGTATCAAGTGCGGGCAGTGTTACGATACTTGTAAATTTGAAGCAATCACCAAAGCATAGGAAAATAACATGAGCGAATTGATAACCATACATATTAACGAAACAGAATATAAAGTCGAGCCTGACCAGACGATCATGCAGGCCGCGGACAAACTGGGTTTTCACATCCCGCGTCTTTGTTACCACCCCAAGCTGTCTATTGAAGGCGCATGCAGGGTGTGTATCGTCGAAGTCGAAGGAATGAAAAACTATGTCGCTTCATGTGCGTTCCCCATCACAGACGGGATGAAGCTGCACACAAACACCAAGGGACTGCGCCGCGCAAGACGGGACATCATCGAACTGCTGCTTGACAACCACCCGATGGACTGTCACACATGCGAAAGGGACGGCAACTGCGAATTACAAAGACTTGCAGCTTCAGTAGGCATCAGGGCACGCCACTTCGAAGGCGAAAAAAAGCATTACGAAAAGGACATTTCATTTTCTTCGATCATCCGTGACCCGGACAAGTGCATTCTTTGCGGAAGATGCGTCAGGATGTGCTCGGAAGTTCAGAAGGTTCATAATCTCACACAGGCACACCGCGGCTTCAAGACCGTCGTAATGCCAGCGTATAATATGCCGATGAGCGAAAGCGTCTGCACCGCATGCGGCCAATGTATCAATGTCTGCCCGACCGCGGCGTTCCTTGAAAAGAACTATACGCAGGAACTATTTGAAAAACTGAACGACGACTCAATTGTCAAAGTCGTCCAGTTCGCACCATCGGTTCGTGCGGCAATCGGCGAAGCGTTCGGGCTTGAGCCGGGGGTTAATATGGAAGGCAAACTGGTAGCCGCATTTAGAAAGCTCGGTTTTGACTATGTGTTCGATACACAATTCTCAGCAGACCTTACCATCATGGAAGAAGCCAGCGAATTCCTCGAACGCCTTCAGGGAAAAGCGGCAATGCCGATGATTACATCATGTTCAAGCGCATGGATGAAGTGTCTTGAGCAGTTCTATCCCGATCTTATCGACAACGTCAGCACATGTAAATCACCAATGTCTATGCTGGGCGCATTGATCAAAACATACTTTGCGAACAAGATCAAAACCGATCCTAAGAAGATACTCAGTGTAGCGACAATGTGCTGCACAGCGAAAAAATATGAAGCGGCAAGACCGGAACTTGATGTCGATGGAATGCCTGGCGTCGATATTGTCGTGACTACCCGCGAGATAGCCTGGATGATCAAGTCGGCTGGCATCGACATCCTGAACATCGAAGAGGAAACGCCGGATTCACCGCTTGGCATTTCATCGGGCGCAGGAGCGATCTTCGGGACGACCGGCGGCGTTATGGAAGCAGCTATCAGAACCGCTTATGAACTGTTTACCGGGCAGACCCTGGTTGACATTGAGATCGAAGACCTCAGGGGTCTTGAAGGCATCAAAGAAGGCAAAGTCTTAATGGACGGCAATGAAATAAGGGTTGCCGTAGCACACGGCCTTGGAAACGCATGCGATCTTCTTGACATTGTCAGACAGGAACCTGACAGGTATCACTTCATTGAGATAATGGGTTGTCCGGGCGGGTGCATCGGCGGAGGCGGACAGCCTTACGCCGCGGCAAACTCGATCCCGCTTGACGAAGATTGTCTAAAGAAAAGGGCTGAAGCACTTTATGATATCGACAGAAAGAAGACGATCCGAAGAAGCCTGGACAACCCGGACATACAGCAGCTTTACAAAAAGTTCCTGCACAGTCCACTCAGCAAGGTATCGCACAAACTGCTGCATACCCATTACCAGGCCAAAACGCCAGTTGGAATTATCCCGAAGAAATAAACGATGCTTTACTCTACAGGAGTTTACAATGATAGAAATGAAAGATCAAAAAATAGATGAGCTTAAGGAGTACATCGCCGCTACACAGAGCAATGATAATCCCGAGTCATACCTCATAGCCGTTCTGCATAAGGTACAGGGCCTTTTCGGATATCTGCCCCGTGAGGTAATGGATGTAGTCGCCAAGGCAATGAATATTCCTACTGCACACATATGGGGCGTAGCGACTTTTTACCATTACTTTAATTTAAAGCCCGTCGGCAAACATATAGTAAGCGTCTGCATGGGCACTGCATGTTACGTTAGAGGCGCGGGCAAAGTACTCGAAGCCCTTAAAAAGAATATTGGCGTCGAAATCGGCGAAACATCCGAAGACAAGCTGTTCACCCTGCAGGAAGCCCGCTGTCTTGGCGCGTGCGGAATCGCCCCGGTTATCATGATCGACGATAAAATATACGGAGAACTGACAGGCAAAACAGCCACAGAGCTTATCAAAAAGTACCGAAAGGCCGCAAAGGGGTAACCCATGAAGATCATTGATGCCAAAATAATTGACAACTTACTCAGCACTCATGCAACAGCTGACCCGGCTCGTGTCGACAGCGTACTCGATAAGGCACGGGCACTGCAAAGACTCTCCCTCGAAGAGACCGCTGTGCTTATGGCCGCTGACGACGCTGCGTCTACAGAGAAGATCTTCGATACCGCCGCCGATGTTAAAAATACAGTTTATGGTCGGCGTGTGGTTCTGTTTGCTCCGCTGTATATAAGCAACCGGTGCATGAATAACTGCAGCTACTGCGGTTTCAAAACGGACAACACTGCCATCAAGCGGATAAGCCTTACTTGTAATCAAATTGACGAACAGGTTAAGTACCTGCTTTCAAGAGGCCACAAAAGAATACTCATGGTCACTGGAGAAGCTGCCAGCGTCAACGGCAAAGCCAACATCGACTACTACACCGAATCGATAGCGGCAATCTACGCTGCCAAAGTTGGCCCGCACGCGATTAAGCGTGTAAACATCAACTGCGCACCTTTGAACACGGTCAACGAGTTCAAAAAGTTAAAGGCCGCTGGCATCGGTACATACCAGCTTTTCCAGGAAACTTATCACGATGCGACATATAGAAGCGTTCACCTTTCAGGCCCAAAGGGCGATCCCGACAAAAGACTTGACGCTATCGACCTTGCTTTTGAAGCGGGTATAGATGATGTCGGTCTGGGCGTTCTTTACGGATTGTACGACTATAAATTCGAGACGCTCGCACTGATGCAGCACATCGAACACCTTGAAAACAAATTCAACATCGGCCCGCACACAATCTCGGTCCCGCGTATAGAGCCTGCAGAAGGTGCGGACTTCACAAATAATATTCCACACGCTGTTTCAGATCAGGATTTCGCAAGGCTGATCGCTATTTTGCGGCTTGCAGTTCCCTATACAGGCTTGATCCTGTCAACTAGAGAAACCGCCCAGGCCCGTGACAGGCTCATCAATCTGGGAGTATCGCAGATCAGCGCCGAATCATGCACTTCGCCAGGCGGATATGGACACGAAGACACAACGAACACTCAGTTCGAACTTGGCGACCACAGGACTCTGGACCAGATCATCGGTTCGCTGATAAGCCAGAAACTTCTGCCCAGCTTCTGCGCGGCCTGCTATCGCATGGACAGGACGGGTGAGAACTTCATGGAGATGGCAAAACCGGGAACCATAAAAGGCAAGTGTCAACTCAACGGGCTTGTTACACTTAAAGAATACATAGATGATTTCGCTTCAGATGAAGTTAAAGAATCGGGCTACAAGCTGATCGATGAGTTTGCCGAACATCTCGACGAAAATACACGTCAGGTACTGGACAACTTCTTTACCCATATCGCGCAGGGAACAAGGGATGAATATGTCTGACCTGAATACAACTTTGAACAGGCTTTACGATACCGCGGTACCTGACCGCAACGATATTGTAAGCCTGCTATCCATAAGCGATGCTGACGAGCTAAAGCAGCTGTTCACTTTTGCTGACCATGTGCGTAAACAGCATGTCGGCGATGGTGTCCTGCTCCGCGGGATCGTGGAATTTTCCAATTTTTGCGGCAACAACTGCGCTTATTGCGGTCTAAAAAAAGACAACACAACGATTAACCGATACAGACTCAGCGTTGATGAAATACTCCAGAGCATCGGACAGATTTACAGTTCGTCAATACGCACCGTAGTGCTTCAGTCAGGAGAAGAACATTCCATCGATGCCGAATGGATGGCAAAGCTGCTGAAAAAAATAAAAAGCCGCTTCGATATCGCTGTTACCCTGTCGGTTGGCGAAAGAAGCTATGAAGATTACGAACTCTGGCGAAAAGCGGGCGCTGACCGCTACCTGCTGAAGATTGAGACAACAGACAAACAGCTTTACAATTCGCTGCACCCCGATATGAGTTTTGAAAAACGTATCGACTGTCTGCGAACCATCAAACAGTTGGGCTATCAGTCAGGGACCGGCTGCATCGTCGGGCTAAAGGGACAAACCATCGAAACTTTGGCTAACGATATAATGTTTTTCGCCGCCGAACAGTTTGACATGCTCGGAATCGGACCGTTCATACCGCATCAGGATACTCCTTTGAAAGACGACGACCCGGGTGAACTGGACATGATTCTAAAGACCCTCGCGGTTACACGCATCGTAACCAAAGACACACACATGCCCGCGACAACCGCTATCGGCAGTCTTAACTCGGGCGATGAAAGACTAAAGGCACTGCAATGCGGAGCAAACGTTATGATGCCCAATTACACGCCTCAGCCATACAAGAAAGATTATGAAATATACCCGGGGAAACGATGCATCGACGAGCCTTCGGGCGCATGTGCCAACTGCATGGAACAGATGGCACAGTCGATCGGGAGATACATTGACTATTCACGCGGAGACTCGCTTAAAACGAGTTCGGCAACAACTATTCAGTAACAACAATAATTTAGTAAAGGAAAACAGATGTCCAAGAGAGTGTTAATTATCGATGACGATGCGGATTTGAGAGATTCCATGGCAAATCTGCTTGATGCGAAGGGTTACAGTGTAGACACCGCAGCAGACGGCACTGAAGGCCTGAAAAAGGCAAAAGAAAACACCCCGAACCTCATACTGCTCGATGTCATGATGACCACTAAGTCAGAAGGTTTTGACGTGGCCAGAGAATTGAACAGCCTCGACTCGGTCAAAGAAGTGCCGGTCATTATGGTTTCAGGCGTCAGAAGAGAAATGAATCTGCCCTTTGGATTTGAGCCGGATGAAAAATGGCTGCCAATCAAAGAATTCCTCGAAAAGCCAGTTAAGCCGCAGGCTCTCCTGGATGCTGTCGAAAAATATATAGCCGACTGACAAAGGTATTGCCATGCTGAAAACTCCAAAGGCATTACGGACGCACATAGGGATATTCGGACGAAGAAACGTCGGGAAATCTTCCGTGCTGAATACGCTGATCGACCAGTCCGTATCTATCGTTTCCGATGTCGCTGGAACAACTACCGATCCCGTTGAAAAGATTATGGAACTGCAACCGATCGGCCCGGTTGTTTTTGTCGATACTGCCGGTATCGATGATGTCGGTGCGCTTGGCAAAATGCGAGTCGACAAAACAGTCAAAGTTATCGAACGCACAGACATAGCGATAATCGTTACCGATGATTGGCGGGACTACGAATCTGAACTTCTGGCCCTGTTCCGTGAGCAATCCATACCGGTTATCATCGCCGCCAACAAATCCGATTTGCGGAGTGACAATCTTCTTGAAGAACAGTTAACTTCAAACGGCGTGACTAATGTAATACCAACCAGTGCAACAACTTCAGCTGGCATTGACGATCTTCGTCAGGCGATCATCGATACAGCAAAAGAAAAAAAGCAAGGGTATCAGACTCTCGTGGATGGACTGGTCAGTGCCGGCGACCTCGTTGTCCTCGTTGTCCCGATAGACATCGAAGCACCCAAAGGCAGACTCATACTCGCACAGACACAAACCATTCGTGAGGTGCTCGACGAAAACGCATGCGCACTGGTAGTTACTGAAAAGGAACTGAAGCCTTTGCTTAGCAGCCTTAACCGAAAGCCCGATCTTGTCATTACTGACAGCCAGGCATTTGGGTACGTCTCAAGCATCGTCCCGGACGATGTACCCCTTACAGGCTTTTCGGTCCTTTTCGCTCGCTATAAGGGCGATCTGGAAGCAATGATCCGCGGTACGCTGACAATAGAATCTCTCGTGCCCGGCGACCGTATCTTAATTGCCGAGGCATGCACGCATCACCCGATCGGCCAGGACATCGGGCGTATCAAGATTCCAAACTGGCTAAACTCATACGTAGGCGGCGAACTGAACATTGACATCGTTGCCGGACGCGACTTCCCCGGTGATCTGACGCCTTACAAACTCATAATCCACTGCGGAGCGTGTGTGTTCAACGCGAAACAGGTCCTGTCCCGCATAGATATAGCGAACAACGCCAAGGTCCCGATCACCAATTACGGCCTGACGATCGCGTACAGCCACAACCTCTTTAAGCGAGCATTAAAGCCGTTCCCGGAAGCGATGGACATCTTCAACTCGTTTATGGCTGCCAGGGATTAACACCACTATGCGTCATAAGGGCTTTTGAACTCTTTAGCAGTGGTCCGCGCCGACTTTATCGCAGTAAGCATCTTTGAAACAATCTCCGGATGTTTATCGGCAATATTTTTAGACTCAGCAATATCGTCGGCAAGGTCGTAAAGTTCCGCTTTACCCGGGCTGGCTGCTCTTTTGTTCCACTTACGAACAAGCTTCCAGTTACCCTGCCTCATCGCCTGCTGAACGCCAAGCTCCCAATACAGATAGTCATGCTCTTTCTGGTTGCCGCTCTTACCGAGCAGAGTCGCTGCGAAAGATAAACCATCTATTCCAGCCGGTATCGCTGCGCCTGCCAACTCAGCACAAGTCGGCAGCACATCCCAGAACGCTGAAACATGATCGGTAACGGTTGCTGGCTTTATCCTGCCCGGCCATCGCGCGATCATCGGAACACGGACCCCGCCTTCATACAATGTACCCTTCTTCGCACGAAGCTGCCCCGCCCCGGCGAACTTCTGCAATGTTCCGCCACCACCATGCGGCCCGTTATCACTTGTAAAAATCACAAGCGTATTGTCATCGACATTAAGCTTCTTCAGCAGAGAGAGTATCTTGCCCACATCCGCATCCATACGCGATATCATAGCAGCCTGAATTTTATGATTGCTGTCCCAATCTTTGTCTTCATACTCGCCGAGCTCAGGAACCTGAAACTTGGTATGCGGGATCGTATAAGGTATATATAAGAAGAACGGCTTTGCTTTGTTTTTCCTGATAAACTCAAGTGCTTCAACGGTCAGCAGATCGTGCGAGTACTGGCCCTTTTTGCCGTTCTCATTGCCCTTGAGCATTACCTTGTCTGCGTTTCGCCAAAGGTGGGTCGGATAATAACTATGGGCCTGCCTCTGACAGTTGTAGCCGAACCAGTGATCGAAACCCTGCTTATTCGGGTCACCTTCCGATCCGGGATAGCCAATCCCCCACTTGCCGATGCACCCGGTAGTATAGCCTGCACTTTTCATCACCTCGGCGACAGTAACTTCCTCTTTCGGGATCGGCAGATTACCCTCAAAGGGCAGAGGCTTATTATTACGGATATATGCATGTCCCGTGTGCTTACCCGTCATAAGGCAGCATCTTGACGGGGCGCACAGGGCGCTGCCCGAATAGTGCTGCGTAAACTTCATGCCCTGAGTTGCCATCGCGTCAATATTCGGCGTTTTGATAAGCTTCTGGCCATAACAGCCAAGTTCGCCATAACCAAGATCGTCAGCCATGATGTATATAATATTAGGCTTCTTCGTATCGGCACCGGCAGCTTCTTTCAAACCAACACCAACACAAATTGACGCAAACCCAAATCCAACTGTTTTAACAAAATCTCGACGATTCATAATACCCTTCCTAAATTATTAGAGCACTTAAACTTTTTATGTATAGGTTTAGGCCGTTGTGAGGACTTTTAACAGCAAGGCAGAAAACGCAGGCAATGCTATTCATTGCCGAGTTTTTCTAACACCGCTGGTAAAAGCCGCAGCAGGCATAAGCCATACACAAAAATTTAATTGCTCTAAGACTTCTTTCTGCTTACTATTCGATTAACTATCATTGCCGCCACAGAATCACCCGATGCGTTTATCATCGTCGCAGGCGGATCGACCAGTACTCCCAGCATAGCGATCACTGAAAATGCCTCCGGACCAAATCCATAAAGCGAGACTATCAACGCTTCTCCCAGAAGGCCACCTCCTGTAATACCGCTCATCACGATCCCGCAAAGCAGCGAGACACCAATGGCACTGGCAAGCACACCAACACCCGAAAAATCACGTCCGAACAACGCGAACAACACAGCTATCTTCATTATCGCCGCCAGACACGAGCCATCCAT
Source organism: Anaerohalosphaeraceae bacterium (assembly GCA_030641315.1). Classification (GTDB taxonomy): domain Bacteria; phylum Planctomycetota; class Phycisphaerae; order Sedimentisphaerales; family Anaerohalosphaeraceae; genus DAOWHR01. The sequence goes on from DAOWHR010000249.1 coordinate 22,690, forward strand.
ATGTATCGTCGCGCCCAACGGCAGCACTATCTCGCGAACATCCTCATCGACTCCGATACGCTTTGCAGCTTCAAGATTGGCAGGCAGCGCCGCAAGGCTGCTGCCCGTCCCCCATGCAGTAAGCGCAACAGGCCCGATGTTTTTCCAGAACGCGCCGACGCCTTTTCGTCCGCTGGCGGCAAAGGCATAAATTGAAAAACCAACTATGAAATACACAAAAGCAACCGGATCCCACACCCCCACCCCCTCCACGTGGAAACTGATAATCTCATTGCCGAATTTACCAACCATATAAGCGAAGTAAGCCCCAAGACCAACAGGAGCGTAAAGCATTATCAACTTTATCAATTGCCCCATAACTTCGCTGCCGGAAACAAGAAACTCTCGAAACGGGCGCCCCCTGACACCGGTCAT
>DAOWHR010000478.1 GCA_030641315.1 Anaerohalosphaeraceae bacterium
AACTCATCTATCGGTTCGCCAACCGAACCCTCACTGGACTCCACACCAACATAGTCAATTATTTCTGTGAGATGCAGATGGGTATAATATGCTCCACTTGCCCGCTTTGGATCTGCCTGCTGGTCAAGTTTTTTGATCTTGCCTTCTGCATCGAGAAAACTTTCGTAGACAGCGCTAATGGTTTCTATCGGAATAACACGAAAATCATAAGCCCAGAAGTCATGCATCAACTGCCTGTTTGACAGATCATGCCCATGCAGAAAATGGTTTACATTATTTATAAAAGGCTCTGTATACCTGTTTTTTTCATTCGTAATTGACTCAGGAAACAGGCTGCCGTTAAAACGTTCTTTCACTCGAGCAAAGAGTCGACACAGAGCATTTTTTCTTTCTGTATATGTTTTCAACTCCCTGAGAAGATGACTGAGGAAGTAACCTTCCTTTCCTTTTGTTGCAGGTCTGAGTTTTCTGAGATTTTCATCTTCAAAATGCTCACCTTTAATCATGCCTCTTTCTATCAGATAGCACACAAATATGAGACGAGTCAGAAATTGGTGAGTAAATTTAAGATTGTCTTCACTAAGACCACCTTCCTGAGTCTTTGTTAACTCACCAGCGGCTGCATTGAGGTTATCTAACAGGAAACTGTCAACGGCATTATTGCGATCAAAAGCCTCTGGAGCTAGTTCATAAAGGGTTCCTGCTTCAATGGCATTTAACAGTTTGTCAAGCTCTAATGCACTGGCGACTGTATCCAGTATTGATGTGATGCTTTTACCATTTCCACTTTCTTCCGGCTTGGTATAAGCAGTATATACCTGGATTTTCGTTCTTGATTTTATTATCAATATCGGAACTACGGCCTGATTCCAAAGGAATTGTTGCCATCGCTTTACATCGTTTTCGGATATATCATTAGTTTTAACGGTCTTAAGGTATGCAGCAGGTGACTTGTCAACATAGAAGACTGCGTCAGGCTTGAATACATCTTCATAATATCCATTGAGCGTCCGGTATACTATATAGCTGTGGTGCAGGTCTTTGGCACCTTCCCAGAACTTATCAGCATCACGATAAAGCTTTCGAGTCCAAGGTGTTGCACTTAATATTGTAGTTAGTTTTTTTTCAAGAACCTTTCCCATGACGTGTATTCTATGTATTCAATGGAGTTTTTTCAATATCAATCTGACACTTTTCTGTTTATCTTTCAGAAAAATCAGGTATGCGAATTTGTCGGTTTATTGCTTGAGTATAGCTTTGTGGGTTGGTATATTGTTTGGTGCGGGGCATGGTTGGTCATGCTGGTAACGGAATGGATTTTGTCTGGAGATCGAACTATGAGAAATGTTATTTTTTTGACGGCTGGTGTTTTGATGCTTGTTGTGCTGACGGGGTGCGGACCGAGTTCGTCTTTGCCGGTGAGCGAGAGGCAGCAGATCATTCGTGATATGGAAAAGGAAACGCTTGCAAGGCTTTACAGGGAGCAGTCGTATACGCGAGGCGAGATCAAACGAGCGGCTGGTTACGGGGTGTTCTCAAACGCTAATGTGAATCTGATCTTTGTAAGTGCCGGCGGCGGGTACGGGGTGGTTAAGGATAACGCGACGGGCGAACGGACGTATATGAAAATGGGGCTTGGCGGTGTCGGGCTTGGGCTGGGGGTGAAGGACTACAGGCAGGTGCTGGTGTTCAAGACGAAGACTGCGATGGACTCGTTTGTCGAAAACGGCTGGGAGTTCGGCGGGCACGCTGACGCGGCGGCTAAAGCTGGCGATACCGGGGCAGAAGTAAGCGGCGAGGGAGCTATCGGGGCCAATATTGAGGCGTATTCGATGACGGAAACGGGGCTTGCGCTGCAGGCGACCGTGGCTGGGACAAAGTACTGGAAGGATGACGAGCTAAATTAGCTTAGGTCTTGAAACTCATCATTTAGAAATCGAAGAACCGCAGGCGTGAGCTTTGTTGGCGGATTTGATTGTTTGGATTTTGTATGGGTAGAGAAATTGAAACGGATAAGGTTGGAAAAGGTGCCGTATACCTTTAATTATTCCCGCAAGGCATCACATACTTTGTTGAAAATGGTTGTTGTTTTCAAGAACTGCTCATAGAGTTCAGAAAAGTTATAAGGTATAAATGCCTGGAAATAAACATCCTTCAAAATATCATTTCTCAAGGATTCAAACTTCTGATTCAAATCAATAGTAGCATTCATCATCTCTGAGTTTTCAATCAACTTAATTCCATCATTAAAATAGGCATTGATGTCATTTGCGACTATTTCAGGGTCAGCTTGTAAGAATGTATTCAACTTTGCTTTAGAATTTAGAATACGCTGCAAGCCATAAAGTTCCATACAGTCTTTTACTTTTCCTTTATGAAATGATGGTTTTGAGGAGAACATCGAATCAGTAACCATCGATTGGAGTTGCTCGTATTTAAATGCCTTTTCCATATCAAAGCATGACCTTAATAATGCTGAATGACCATGACTATAAAGGTCACCTGCATCTGAAATAATTTCAGCAATTGCTTTTATTGTAACCTTTGACAACAACCCTTTAGTATTTGCCTGCTGAATTGAAATCAATGCCCATTCTTCTAATCGATAAGCTTCCAGAAACAACATCGCACTGTATGAATGTTTCAATCGGTAAGCATCAGAGAATATAGATTCTATTCCTTTAACAAATCTTGCTTCAGTGAATTTTTCATTGTTCCATATGTCGGCAATTACTGCCTTGCATAACATCCTGCTGGGGTTATATATCTCAATTTCATAAATATAAGACGATGCTCCTTTTATCAGATAAATGGGCTTTTTGTTGTAATATCCGTTTAGGTATTTAGATGAATAGGTTTCGATAGATTCAAGGTAGGAACTTAGCTCTCTCTGTTCATCTTGTTTCCACAGCCTTGGATTTGAAATAATATCGTCAAGATTCTCACGGATGGACGGTGAAATCCTCCAGCCAATATTCAACAACGTCTCCATCTCACCATCGACAGTATCTGTGATTAAGTTGGCTGGCTTGAGATTCGATTTATACCAAGAGAGATAATCAACAGGTTTTTGGAATGTAGGGATGGGCACTTCTACCAATTCTAAATCTGCTAACTGACTCCTAGAAACTATCGTCAAATGATATTCACCTGGTTGAAATTCACACGGATAATCTATTATTTTGTTAGTATTCAGCTCATTAACAATAAAAGATGATTCTTCTTGATCATTAACAATCAGCTTACATTGAACTTTTGTAGATAAATACAGTTCATATAAACCAGGAGCTTCCAGACATCTTGTATGAACAGAAGCATGAACGGTTTCAAATGTGCCTTCATCTTCAACTAAGGATTCTCCAACAATCATTCCAAAGTATTGCTTACCTTCAATAGTTTTTGAATCGGATAAAGATTCATGGAATGATTTAAGAGTTATTGTCGGAAACTGACAGTTCTCATGCCCAATCCCTATTATGAGATTTTGGGCTTTGTCTTTCTCATTATCGCATCCAATTATAATTAGCAAAGATAATAATAGACTAGCTAAAGCATATGTTTTCATATCAAACTCCCTTAGTTTGTGATTGAATTAAAGGGGTCAGACATTTTTTTAATCTAACTACCTCAAATCAACTGCCAATCCGCCAACAAACCTTCAACTTCCAGCCATTATAAAATCAGTGTTCATCAGCGGTCGGTTGAATCTAACACACAACAGATCCCCAATCCTAACTGCCGGGGATCGGGGGTGGTGTTGTTCCGAATAGTTTGGCAAGTTCCGGAACGTTACTTGCCGCAGTCCATTGTCCCATGCCCTGGCACCAGACCAGAGTTTCCCTGGTAAGCTGGCCGTTCTGAATATATGGCTGCATCGCGCTAATCTGGAAGGGACCGTGCTGCTGACCGTTGATCGCGATATGAAACTCCTTTGCCTGTGGTATTGGCGGCGGCGACTGTGGTGCGGGTGTTTGCTGCTGCTGTTGAGCTGGGGGCGTACCCATCGCTCCCCCCATCTGATTGGCCATCGCAAAGCCCATGCCCATGCCCATTCCGCCTGCTGCCATACCGCCTGGATTTTTCGCAGCATCTTCCATCGCGTTAGCTGTCTGGAACTGAGTGTATTTGTGCAGGTCCCCGATGATCCCCATGCTCGAACGCTTATCAAGTGCCTGCTCAACCGCCTCAGGCAGTGAAATATTTTCAACCAGCATCTTCATTATTACCAGACCATACTCAGCGAATCCCGGCCCGATCTTGTTGGAAACAAATTCGCCAAGTTCGTCATAATTCGCCGCCATGTCAAGGACGGGTATTTTGCTCTCACCGATAATATCGGCAAACCGTGAGACGATCATATTGCGCAGCTGATCGGTGATCTCATCCGTTGTGAAATGCCCATCGGTGCCGACAATTTCCCTGATGAATTTTGCCGGATCGTCAACTTTGGTCGTGTATGTTCCAAAGGCTCTTAGCCGAACCGGCCCAAACTCCGCGTCACGCAAAGTAACCGGGTGCTTGGTTCCCCACTTCAGATCGGTAAACCGGCGGGTGCTGACAAAATAGACCTCAGCTTTGAACGGGCTGTGAAATCCATGCTTCCACCCCATGATGGTAGACAGGATCGGCATGTTGTCGGTTTCAAGCGTATACATCCCCGGCACAAACACATCTGCTATCTTGCCTTTATTGACAAAAACCGCCGCCTGCCCCTCACGCACAACAAGCTTTGCCCCCATCTTGATCTCGTTGTCATGCCTCTGAAAACGGTAGACCATCGTATCGCTCGATGAGTCTGTCCACTCGATAATATCAACAAATTCGCCGCGAATCTTTTCAAAAAAACCCATGTCATGGTCTCCTGTCTATTATGAAATAATTGGATGATTGTTTGTCTTTGTCATAGTTTACCCGCATACACGCGGGATTTCAAAGAAAAACATCACAAACGTGACACTGCTTTTCCGTATTTTCCACAAAAAGTGCCAATACTTCCAAAAAACACTGGAATCGACACGCTGACAATAATAGACTGTCCGCCTTGGAGTTAATCGGCGTGTGGTTATGATTGTTGTTGTAGGGTTGATATGGCAAACGAAAAAAAACAGCCGTGGTATATCGGCGGGCTGCATTTTGAATGCACCGGCTGCGGCAGCTGCTGCGCCGGCCCCGAAGAAGGCTATATTTGGATAACAGGTCCCGAAGTCGAGTTCCTTGCAAAGCATCTCGGTATGACCGTCGAACAACTCCGCAGTGAATACTTAAAACGCGTTGGCAACAGATGGAGTATCATCGAAGAACCCAAAAGTAAAGACTGCATATTCTTAGGTGATGGCGAGAACAGAGGCTGTGCGGTCTATCCCGTCCGCCCAAACCAGTGCAGAACATGGCCGTTCTGGAACTCGAACCTCAATTCACAATACGCATGGAACATGGCTGGCATGAAATGCCCCGGCATAAATCGCGGCAGAGTTTACACCTTCGACCAGATCGAAACAATACGGAAACAAAGGAAATGGTGGCCCGATGAGTAACGTCGAGATTGTCTCTGCTGTTGCGGATGTCTATAAGTGGATCGATCAAACGATGGCAGGCAAATCCCCCGATTGCAAAGGCTGCGGCAACTGCTGCGACTTCAAACGATACGATCATCGGCTTTATATTACGAGCGTCGAGCTTGAGTACTTCAAGCATTTCATGGCTGATCGTCTTAGGCCTATGACCGACGGCATCTGTCCATACCGGAATGACAACAAATGCACCGTACACACCCACCGATTCGCGGGCTGTAGAATATTTAATTGCAGGGGCACCGAAAACATTCAAGCCGACATCAGCGAACAGGCAATCGAAAAACTAAAAGCCATCTGCCAAACCCACGACACACCATACACCTACACGGAACTTTCAAAGGCACTAAGGAACTGCGTATAAATAAACACTACATTTCTCATCTCATCTATAAATCATATTCAACCCAATCTAAAATGCTGAATCCTCGACTTTGAATAGCTACGCCTGCGGTTTAGCTCAATCGATCGCGACTGAATCTGACGCAAATCTGAGCGACAAATGAAGCGTTTATTTATGCGCAGCCCCTAAACTCAATTGCAGGTTGATGACTCAATATTTTTCCATCCACTCAGGCCAGAAGGATTCACTAAGCGTACTTCTGATGTTTGTGTTGTAGCCCTTATGCCATTTAAGGTCCCACAGTTCCTTAATCCCAACGTGACGGACAGAGTAATCCATGAACAAAACTCCCGT
>DAOWHR010000167.1 GCA_030641315.1 Anaerohalosphaeraceae bacterium
AGAGCATTGTCCAGACTCCAAAATCACGGAAAATTGGCAAAAGACAGATGGGGATTATAGCATGACAAAGTCATCAAGGCAAACAAAATTACCGGGAACTATCTATTTAAATAAAAACCGATACTGGTGGAAAGTTCAACTACCTGGCGAAACAAAAACAAAGGCAAGGCCACTGAAGCCTGTAGGGGCAAAATACGCCACAAAAGAAATAGGCGTTGCTCACGAAGTTGCCAATAATATTCTCCACCAAGCGATGTACAAACAAAGCCAAAAGGAAGTTAATCTTGATGATCGGACTATCATGGCTATTGTCACTGCTTACAGCCAGTATGGCAGAAAATACTATCAGGACTCCCATGGAGAACCTACTGCCGAAGTTAAACGGATTGAATATTCAACTAAACCCCTCGCTAAACTGTTTGCAACTCTTCCAGTCGAGGAGTTTGGCCCACTTAAACTTAAAGAAGTACGCCAGTATATGATAGACACTCAACTGGCTAGAAAAACAATAAATGACCGGATCTCCTGTATCAAACGAATGTTTCGGTGGGCTGCCTCAGAAGAGATAGTTCCGGCAAGTACATACCACGCCTTGCAGACGGTCGAAGGATTGAAACGCGGAAGGAGTGGGGTGAAGGAGACTTCACGCGTCCTACCTGTGCCTGAAAACCATGTACGTGCCATATTGCCGTACACAACTCCCGTGGTCGCTGCAATGATAGAATTGCAGCTGCTTACCGGAATGAGAAGCACAGAGCTTTGCATAATCAGACCAACTGATCTTGAGACCAGCGGAAAAGTATGGTTCTACCGTCCTGGCGAAAACAAAACACAGTATCTTGACAAGCAAGACCAGAAAATAATCTGTATTGGCCCGAGGGGGCAGGAAATACTTAAGCCTTTCCTGAAACGAAAGCTTACTGTTTTTTGCTTTAGCCCCGAAGAGTCTGAGCAGATGAGAAATGAAATTGACAAGAACAGACCGTTCGCTGACAGGTATGATCGCAAGACCTACCGCAAGGCAGTGCAATTTGCCATAAAGAAAGCACAGAGGTCAGGAGTTAAGATAGGAAACCAACTTGTGATGATGTGGACTCCGCATCAGCTTAGACATACAGCGACGACCAGGGCGGCTAAAGAATTTGGAATCGAGATCGCAAAGGCAGCGACAGGACATGCACATATCAGTACGACGCAGATTTACGCTGAGAGAGACCTTGAAGCTACTGAGAAAGTTGCTTTGAAGTTTGGGTGATTATTCGACATTGGTTCCTAAAACCTTAATTTTGCCCTACGTGCTCCTTCCACGAATCTGCGGCCAGAGGTAGTGCATTGAGTTCTGCACGTGCCTCTCGCCATGTGGGATAATACTCCGTGAGTATGGAAACAAATTTGTCACTATGCGTTGGTTCACTTAAATGGATCATTTCGTGAACGATCACATACTCGACTAAATCTTTGGGCTTTTTGACGAGCTCTGTGTTTAGGCGAATATTCCCCGCCTCGTGATTGCAGCTACCCCATTTGGTTTTCATTCGCTGAAGAAAGTATCCAACAACATGAACTCCTAACCTCGCTTCCCATTTCGATATTATCTGAGGAATGAATTCATGTAATAGCGATTTGTGCCAGTCATGAATTATCTGTGCTCGCTTTTCACAAGAGCTATCGGGTCGTACCGTAAGGTTAATTCGCTTGTGATCAACAGATATCGATGGTTTTTCATTTTCTTCTGTAACACTGAGAAGATACCGTCGGCCCCAAAGATAGTGGCTTTCTCGTTCAACAAAGTGCCGTTGAGTTTCTCTTGCCTGGTTGCACAACTGCTGGCGTTGCTGACGAATCCATGTAATTTTGGAAATGGCATAGGCACGAGCAACTTCAAGACGCGTTGCCAAAGGTGCAGACATGGTTACACGACCTTCAGGGGGGTGCACTGAGAGATGGACATTTTTAATGTCCTTCAGTGTTACCGCGATTGAAATATCACCAAGTCGGATAATTTCACTCATGCGTACCCCTGCTGTTTTTTAATTATTTCGAATATTGCCATCGTTGCTTCACGGTCACGATTCATAACTGGAAAGAGTGCATTGAGAACCTGTTTTTCTCTCGTGTCGTCACCTCGCCAACCGGCCGGTGCGTTTTCTCGCATAGCCAAGTCTATATTCAGGGCTATTTGGGCTTTCTGCTCGCTATCTTCAGGACATTGAAATGTGGTCATAGGAATGTCTGAAAGGTTATTAAACAGTACAATAGCAGCAGGAAGATTATTTAAAATGGACGGATGCGAATTTGAAGGAGATTGGCCCACTAGATGCATAGCAAGCTGTTCTGCTTTTCGGAGGAATTCTTCGTATGATTCAGTATCATCTCGTTTCTGTTGAATAAGATCATCGAGTAGTTTGGACATCTCCTCATAGAACTTTGGGTCAGTCAGTCGATCGCGAATGATCGTCTTGCGAACATTATTGATAATCCCTTCTGCGACAGCGTTCTTTGAGAGTTTTCCTTTTTCAATAAACTACCCCGCCGCAAGCGGACGGGGTAGTTTATTCAGAAGAAAACAGCTTTCTGTATTGTCCCGGTGTTTTGTTCATAATCTTTACGAATTGACGGGAAAAATGACTGTGGTCACAAAAACCACAGGCATGGGCAATATCGGTAATCGTTCGGTGAGTATGAAGCAGGTATTTGCATGCCATATGAATACGAAAACGCCCAATGAATTTTATCGGTGTCATAGCAAAGTTTCTTTTGAACTTTCGCTCAAACTGACTTATTGACAGATGCGAAAGTTTTGCAAGTTCTGACAATTCGATAAGCATATGATAATGTTCTTTGATATAATCCAGTACATCCTTCATTTGTTCATAGGGATGCCATGACTCGCCAAGTGAATTTAAGTTTTGAGTTATCCCGGCAATGCCGACGACCTTGCCGTCTTCGGAATGTAAAGGTATTTTGTTTGTCAGATACCATTCGACTGTTCCATCGCGGTTCGGTACTAATTCAATACGATCTATCAATGGTTGGCTGGATGCTATTATCTTTGTATCATCGGTCAGGAAAACACGGGCCAGGTCATCCGGAAAGACCTGTGCATCTGTTATGCCGATAATTTCTTCGATGTGATCAACACCCAACTTCTGGGCCAAAAGCTGATTGCCATCAATAAATCGCCCATCTATGTCTTTCACAAAAAAACAAACATCCGGCAGATGCTCAAATAACTGAGCGATTTCGATAGAACTTTGGCAGAGACGCTTTACGAACTTTCTTTTGAAAGCCATGCGTTGCTTTATAGAGGATATTGCTATGTTCTTATTATTGCTCATATGCCGAAATTGTACACAAATATGAGTGTTTTGTTCAAGCATGAAATTTATTAAAATGTAAAATGCTATCTATTACATCTCAGACCAATGACTTTTATGAAGCCAAAATGAATATAAAATGAATTATTGAACTGTAATTTTACAACACCAGTCAACGAGTGAGAAATATATTATAGTAGTATCAGCTACTCGAGGTCATTTTTAAAAAAGATATGCGGATGCAAGGGTAATTTCGACTTTTTCCCATCCAGCGTTCTTGGCAAAAATGGGGCCGTCCCCTCGAGCGAAAAGATTGTACTTGGTGCTATCTGTATTGTTCCACGCGGCAGATACCCGTATACAGTATTATATCAATATAAACAAATAATATACTCATAGGGAAATGTCAGGTAAAAGAAGCTCAGTGGCGTAGCTGAGCCAGGATGCAAAATGTTGTATGGAAAAAACCAGCCATATTAATTCAGGAGATCATAATGGTGAAAAAACACAGAAACTCCACTCGGCGTTCATTTCTAAAACACTCAGTCGCTCTTGCCGCCGCCCCATACATTGTTCCTGCCTCGGTTTTTGGACGTAACGGAAATGTACCTCCAAGCGAGAGGATTATCCTGGGTGGTATCGGAATCGGCAACCGTGGCTCACACGACCTGCGATGGACGCTCCCTGAAAAAGATGTCCAGTTCGTCGCAAGCTGCGATCCCAATAAATCCCGCCGCGAGAAGGTAAAAAAACTAGTCGACACACACTATGGTAACACAGACTGCAAAATCTACGCAAGCACACTCGAGTTCCTCGCTGAGCGAACAGATATCGACGCGGTTCTCAGTACAACAGGCGACCGCTGGCACGCACTTGCTGCAATCATGGCTATGCGAGCGGGAAAAGATGTCTACTCCGAAAAACCCTCATCGATGACAGTCGCAGAAGGCAGAGCCGTAGTAGAAACCGCAAGACAATACAGAAGAGTCTACCAGACAGGCACGCAAAGACTCAGCGAAGGAAATTTCATATTCGCCAACGAACTCGTTCGACTTGGCAGGCTCGGCAAAGTTCACACAGTCAGAGCCCACATCGCACCATGGGATGCCGCTGAAATGACACATAAATGGCTCCCTGAACAACCACTTCCCCCCAAGGATGAAATGGACTGGGACTTATGGCTGGGACCATGCCCCTGGAGACCGTATAACGCCGCCTATACACGAGGTAGATGGAGAGGCCACTACGACTTCCACACAAGCTGCATCGGTGAATGGGGAGCACACACTTTCGCACAATGTCAAGTCGCAATAGGAGCAGGCAAAACCTCTGCTATCGATTACAAATATGTTAACAACGTCAGTGGCGACGGAATGGTTACAACATTCGATAACGGTATTAAGATGACTCTCGAAAGAGGCGATCGCTACTGGAGAGGCTCATGCGGCGTACGCTATGAAGGCGACGAAGGCTGGGTTGCAACGGCAGACGGCTATTCAAAGCCCGACGTCTCCTCGCCAGCTCTCCTGACAGATTTCAAAAAAATCGTTGCTGATTACAGGGCAAGAACTCGAAGACCCATCAGTCATGTAAGAGATTTTCTCGACTGCATTAAATCACGGAATAAAACGGTTGCAGACCCGGAAGTCATGCATTATTCAATGTCAACAGTTCACGCCGCAAATATCTGCATGTGGCTCAAGCGAGACCTGAAATACGACCCCAAAACCGAACACTTCATTAACGATCCCGGAGCGGACCGTTTCCTCTCCAGAGCAATGAGAGAACCCTGGGTTATATAACGAAAAACCGTATCGGAGGATCATATAAAATGTC
>DAOWHR010000015.1 GCA_030641315.1 Anaerohalosphaeraceae bacterium
ATATTCAAAGACGGCGTAGTTTTCGTCCGCGGATATCTCCCATTCAACGCTCACGATGCCAACAACTATATACAGAACATACATAACACCCGAGCTTACTTTGAGATGGATCCCATGACACCCGCTGCGATCGGAAGGCAGCTGATAAGTCTGATCCCATTTCGGCCCGATGGCAAGCTGACCGTCTTGTGCGACGCTAAAGGCGGTGTGCTCGGATCACCCAGTGTTTCATTCGATGGCAAGACTGTATATTTCAGCCTGGCAAAAAAAGACGAGGCCTATTATCACATATACGCAGTTGATGTAAACGGCAATAACCTTCACCAGCTCACATCAGGCCCGTTCCATGACTATGACCCGGTCGAACTTCCCGACGGCAGGATCGTTTTCAGCTCGACCAGGCTTGGCTCGCGAGAGGAGTACCATGCCAAGTATGCCTCGTCGTTGTTCACCTGCGACCCGACCGGTGAAAATATCCAGCCGTTGACATATCATATCGCAGCGGATCGTGAACCACGGGTCACAGCAAATGGCTTGCTTACGTTTATCAGATCGGATACTTTCCTTGAGCGGGCTAAAGTAGAAACCCATCTGCACCAGGTTCGTCTCGACGGAACGGGAGGTCAGGTTATCATCGGTCCCGAGCGAGGTGGAATAAAATACGAACGGCTCATAGCAGCCGAGCAGAACTCGAACTGGTTAAGAATTTTTGGTGTCGGCTCCTGCGCACCTTTACCTGACGGAAGAGTGGCAGCCATAAATCAGAAGGGACTCGTTACCTCAGCTTCGTCAACAGGGACGCCCCTGGGAAAAGGTTTTCTGCCATACGATATGTCACACCTGCCGGATGGACGGCTTTTGTGCACAGCCATTTATAGAGGCAGACTGCTGGTTTTCGACCCTGAAATCAACGATGTGACTGAAATAGTTGCCATAGACGACCTGGACCTTCCTGATGAACCGGATGAAAACCTGACAAACGGATATTTCGAAGACAATATTCACTCAGTTGTGCATCTTGGCAAGAGAAAAAAGCCCCCTGTATTGCCGTCAATGGTTGACCCAAAACTGGAACGCAGCGTAGACAAGACAGGCTTTCTGTACTGCCAGAATGTCTTGAATACCCGTCAGAAAACAGCTGACCTCAAAAGGATCAAAGCCATACGGATCTACGAAGGTCGCCCGTTTACACTGGAGCCGACAAAGTCGATCTACGAGCATATCGGAACGGTCGGAGCGGAACTTGGCACTGTCCCCCTGGCCAAAGACGGTTCATTCTACGTTGAGGTGCCCGCGGACCGTCCATTAGCGATGCAGGCTGTCGATGGTGAAGGCAGGTCCGTCATCAACGAGATGTCATGGATCTATGTACGGCCCGGAGAACAACGGTCATGTGTCGGCTGTCATGTACCGGCTGCTGCAACCCCAGGGCGAATGCTCCCCTCTCAGACCGTCTCAGATAAACCTCTAAAGCTTCTCGGACAGGGAACACCGCATCGGTTCAGAGCAAACAACGGCGCAAATGGCGGAGTGCTGAACCTCCAGCTTGATCGATTTCGTGAAGCGGCGGCGATCAATATGCCGACCTCACCATCCGAACTGCTGACAATGATCAATAATCAAGAAAACGACATCAGACTCTCCGCAGTAAGACGAATGGGCATTCTGCGCGATCGATCCTTTGCCCCTGCTTTGAGCGGCATACTCCGCAAAGAGAGGATCGACGAGATTAAATGTGCTGCGGCATTGTCTCTTTCTTCCTGTGGCACTCGAAACTCTATAAGCGCTTTGTCTGCTTTATTGTCGGACCCAGATCCTACGGTTCAAAATGCCGGTCGTGTCGCGTTGGAACATATAACCGGGCTGCAAACAGATGATTTTCCGGCAAAGCCTGACTTCAATGCAATTGAAAAATCGCTGATCGAGAGAATATCGGCAAAAAGCAATCAGGAGGTTCAAATGGCGATAGAAGCACTGGGCCATATCGCCGGACCCGCCGGGACCAGGGCGATCCGTGAATTTCTCGCTGACAACGATGATGCCGAACTGCGATTAATGATGGCTGCAATGCGGTCGCTTGGATATCTCAGGGACACTCAGTCCATTGGGCTGTTAACAAAACTGATGAATGACAATCTCACTAAGAAAGGCGGAGGCGGATTCAATGAACTTGGATTCGGGCAGAAACCGATATATATATCGGCAACTGCTGCTGAGGCACTGTCAATGATCGCAACTCCGGACGCGGAAAAAGCTATACTTGATGCGTTCGGCAAGCTCAACAGTTTCGAGGATTATGTTTTTCGTACCGCAGAGCATGGATGGCTGAAAGGCTGTCACTCTTCGATTCTTCATTACAGAATGCTTCAGGCCCTGGACCGCTTCGAAAGTGATAGTGCCGGAACTTTTGCCGGGAAAATCATCGAATCTCTGCCTGCCGACAAAGATCGAGGATTGCTCTACGAACTGGACAGCTATGAAGCTTTGTCGTCACGGGTGATCTCACGTTGCTTAGCAACGGATAATATTGTGGAAACATGTCTTGCCGTTTTAGGAGATCCGAAGGGTAAAAAGGATAAATCATTGGTCGGATCGGTTACTCTGTCGCCTCATGCAGAACCACATATCAGGAGATATTCTCCCGAAGCTCGTGCGGCCCAGGTGCTGTCTATTATCTGTACGGATACCGGATATGCTGAACGTATCCGCCAGCGCCTTATCAAATTCAGAAATAACGAACCTTCAGAGCAACGCAGTTGGTGCTGCTTTTATCTTATACGCACACTCGGCAGGATGGATGATGGCTTTTCTGCTGATCTGTTGATCGACATACTTGAAAATGACCCAACTGAAGCCGCATTAGGTTTGAATCCTCCACCCACACACATTATCTACAAGGGATGGCGGCCGTTTTATCGTTCGGCAGCAGCATGGTCACTGGGAATGATCAAAGAAACCAAAGCAGTCTCCGTCTTGTTAGAAACTGTCGAAAACCTCGACAACGCATCAAGCACCCGTCAACAAGCCGCGATTGCCCTTGGCAGGATCGAAGACCCGCGCTGCCTGAAAAAATTAATAGAGATAGGACAATATTACCCTGAGGTAACAACACGAAGAAGCATTTTGGAAAGCATAAAAAATATTAAAGACAATAATTGACTGACGTAATGGTCAGCCTATGGATTCGAAATTCAAAATCAAATTAGGGCAAAAAAAACTTATGAAAACTCGTGAACTGGCTAACCTTGGAATCCCAAAGGGCAACACAATGAAGCTCGCCCAGCAGGCGGTCAAAAACTATGCGAAAAACACCGAAGGGCAAATAAGCAAAGCCGATCTGCGTCAAATAATTCTGGACTTAGTCAACGAACCTCAAAGCTTCAGGGATCACGAGTTTTTCGGTGAACTGGCTGTACTGCTTGCGGCAGCAATTGAGGCCCGCGCAAGATTCGAGCATCGCGAAGAACCCGCGCCTTACAAACAGTGGGGAACCGACATCGAAGATACCGCGATCCAGCAGATGAACAACGCATGCAACCTGCCGATTTCCGTCCGCGGAGCGTTAATGCCAGATGCACATACCGGCTATGGACTCCCTATCGGCGGAGTACTCGCAACAGACAACACCGTCATCCCATACGCCGTCGGCATGGACATAGCGTGCAGGATGAAGATGACCGTACTCGATCTGCCCGTTAACGCTTTACAAGGCCGGACCGAAAGGCTGAAAAACGCTCTCTGCCGTGAAACATCCTTCGGAGTCGGCGCTCACTTCAAAAATAAACGCAACCATGACGTCATGGACGAGGACTGGTCATTCTCCACGATAACAGATCGTTTCAAGGACAAGGCATGGAGCCAGCTGGGAACCAGCGGCAGCGGCAACCATTTCGCTGAATTCGGCACCCTTACGCTAAACGAAGATCAGCTCGGACTCGCCGCTGGAACCTACCTTGCCCTTCTAACCCACTCCGGCAGCCGTGGAACAGGCAACGAGATCGCGACATACTACAGCAAACTGGCACTGCAAAAACATCCCGAACTGCCAAAGGAACTCTCCCACCTCGCATGGCTCGACATGGACTCCGCAGATGGGCAGGAATACTGGCAGGCAATGGAGCTTATGGGCAGATACGCAGCGGCAAACCATCAATTAATCCACCGCGCAATCGCAAAGAACCTCAACGTCGATGTCCTCCTCGATATCGAGAACCACCATAACTTCGCCTGGAAGGAGATCCACGATGGCAAGGAGGTCATCGTACATCGCAAAGGAGCGACTCCGGCTGGCAAAGGCGACATTGGTATCATACCCGGCTCAATGGCAACACCGGGCTATGTAATTCGCGGCAAAGGCTTAGAGTTATCGCTAAACTCAGCCTCACACGGTGCTGGCAGAAAGATGAGCAGAAAAAAGGCAAAAGAAACATTCACATGGTCAGACGCCAAAAAGTTCCTCGCAGACCGCGGCGTAAACCTCATCTCAGCAGGCCTCGACGAAGTACCTTTTGCCTACAAGGACATCGATGAAGTAATGAAAGCCCAAAGCGACCTCGTAGAAAAAATAGCAAGATTCGACCCAAAAATGGTAAGAATGGCAAAAGCAGGCGAAAGGCATTAGAAAAGATTCAGCATTAAAGATAACACAGCACAGGTCCTCAGGGCTTCGGTTCGCACATATTACTAACACACGAAAAAACATGCCGTATACGAAATGTCGCACCCAACATAAGTCAAAACAGTGAATGTCAAAATTAAAACACTAAACTACTCGACCACTATCTCATCGATAAACAGCCAGCACTTATTACCCGCTCCCGGATGCCACGCCGGACATATCTTAACACCTTCTGCAAACAACTTAACATAGCGTCCCTTAGCACCATTCACAGCCGCCTCAAAATCCTTCACATAAACCTTGCCCGCTTTGCTCGTCGTCTCATGTTCCAATGCTGCAACTTCGCTAAACGTACTGCCATCCTGCGAAACCGAAACAACAACTTGTTTCGGCAGGAATATCCACGTACTGATATTCTGCATAAAACCGGCTTTGACCGAGTTGATCTTTGTGACACGGCCAAGATCGATCACCGCTTCGACATCTACACCGTCATAACCCTGCCAGAAACCGTCCTTAAAGTTATCCGTACCACGAATACCATCAACTACCGACATATCACCAGTACCCTTATAACTCTGATGATACTTGTTCGTTAGCTTAACATCTTTACCCGTAGCCTTGTGTACAATAAACTCTTTACTCTCCATCCCGCCGTAGACCTTCCCCCCTCGAAACGCCTGCGCCTTGAACGTCGAAGTCCTATTGATCGTTATCGGCCCCGTATAAACATCGCTGTTCTTGCCCGGCTCACTCCCGTCAAACGTATACCGAAGCTCAAGCCCTTCCTCGCCCGACTCCATAGCCACCTCAAACTCTTTTGCTTTCGCGTCAAGCTTCGCATGTATCGTCACAGGCCTCGACTCCGGCCCATACTTAACGCCGATCTCGTCCAGCCGATCGTAATGCCCCCGAACCCGCTGATAGAATTCCTCATACGAACGCCCCTGCTTATCCGACCACAGCACCTCAGCCATCGCCAGTATCCGCGGGAACACCTTGCTGTCAATCGTATCCTGCGGCGCACGCTCTGTCCACATATTGCACTCGCCGCCAAGAATATGTTTTACCTTATCATTTGCGATTCCGTCCGGCACAGGCTCGAACGTATACACTTTTCGCAAGTCCGTCGTCGATATATCATAATCGAAATAAGCATGACTCGTAGGCGACACAATCGCGTCATGGCCGGAGTTGACCGCCTCGATAGCCCCTCCCATGCCCCGCCACGACTGCACCGTAGCATTCTGAGCCAGCCCGCCTTCGAGAATTTCGTCCCACCCGATTATGCTCTTATTCTTAGTCTGCAAAAACTTCTCGATCCTCTGAATAAAGTAGCTCTGAAGTTCATGCTCATCCTTGAGTCCTTCCGCTTTGATCCGCGCCTGGCATTTGGAACAATCATGCCACCGATCCTTCGGACACTCATCCCCGCCAATATGAATATAAGGCGAATCGAACAACTCACACGTCTCGGTCAGAATATCCTGCAAAAATGTAAACGTCGCCTCGTTACCAGCACAGTACACATCCTTGTGCACGCCCCACTTTGTCTCAACCTCGAACGGCCCGCCGGTACACGAATACTCCGGATAAGCCGCCAAAGCTGCCACCGAATGCCCAGGCAGCTCGATCTCAGGAACCACCATCACAAAACGCTTCTTAGCGTAAGCGACAACCTCACGAACATCTTCCTGCGAATAATACCCCCCATAAACCGTACCGTCCTGATACGTCCGCCAGCCCCCGATCTCGGTCAGCTTCGGATATTTTTTGATCTCGATACGCCACCCCTGATCCTCCGTCAAATGCCAGTGCAGCCGATTCATCTTGTGCATTGCCAGCAGATCGATATAACGCTTAACAAATTCCTTATCCATAAAATGCCTTCCGCAGTCAAGCAGCATCCCACGCCATTCAAACCGCGGCACATCCTCGATCACAGCACACCTGATCTGCCATCCTTCCATCGGCACAAACTGCAGCGAAGCCGACTCGAACGCCAAAGGCAGCATCTGCCTCAACGTCTGCGTTCCGTAAAACAGACCAGCCGAACCGTTCGCCTCGATCACGACACGTGTTTTTGTAACACTGAGTCGATACCCCTCCTCACCAAGCGCATCGTCATCAACACGCTTCAGGTTAATACCATCCATCTCTTCCCCGTTTGTTGACCTGATCTCCGTAACCCTGAATCCGGTTGACGAGTTAAGCCTTTCGGCCAGCAGCTGCGCAGTCTCCAGATCGGCTCCATCGCTCGATTGAACATATACAACCATATCCGGCTCGATCCTGAAACTGCCAGGCAACAATTCAACTCTCACAGGCTTTGGCACAAGATTGACCTGCAATGGTTCAGCCGATGCACGCGGTTCAATTACAGCAGTACTATTCAAATGACATCCTGCAAACAGAAAACAAACGTTTAACACCAGAAATATCTTACGCATTTTAACACCTCGACAAAAATAGCTTGTTTATTATTCAGATCGGATCATACTGTATCACAGATCACATCAGAATCAACAGCGAAATTTCTTCGCACTGACATAGTTTG
>DAOWHR010000199.1 GCA_030641315.1 Anaerohalosphaeraceae bacterium
AAACTCTGATCCCTGAACTGGTGCCGACATTCGGGGTGCAGGGCGAACTGAGCAGCGGCGCCGCGGCCGAGCTTGGTCTTGCACCAGGAACTGTAATAACCTATCGAGCGGGCGACCAGCCCAACAACGCACTTTCGCTAAATGTTCTCCAGCCTGGTGAGATCGCGGCAACGGCCGGAACATCGGGAGTTGTTTACGGCATTGGCGACAAAGCAAACTATGATCCGCTTTCACGCGTCAATACTTTTCTGCATGTCAACAACACCGACAAAACACCGCGCAACGGCGTTCTGCTTTGCGTTAACGGCACCGGTATTCTAAACAGTTTCCTCAAACACAATATCGCCAAAGCGGACTACCCTCAGATGAACGCTCTTGCTGCGACAGCACCGGTTGGCTCGGATGGATTAACCATACTTCCCTTTGGCAACGGTGCGGAACGAACTCTTGAAAACAAAAACATCGGAGCATCGTTCAATAACCTGGATTTCAACATTCACTCAACCGCTCACATATTACGGGCCGCCCAGGAAGGGATCGTATTCGCTCTCAACTACGGCCTGGACATCATGCGAAAAATGGACATTCGCATAGACACCGTTCGGGCAGGTCATGCGAACATGTTCCTTAGCCCGATCTTCGCAGAGGCCTTCGCGACAACCACCGGTGCGACCGTGGAGTTGTATGACACTGACGGTTCACAGGGAGCCGCACGGGGAGCTGGTATCGGGTCGAAAATTTACCAGGACTCCGCAGCAGCGTTTGTCGGGTTAAACAGGATAAAGACTATCGAACCGGACGAAAGATTAAAAGATGCTTACTCTGACGCGTACAACAATTGGCTGAGTGTATTGAATTCACAGCTTTGATCGGCCTGAAAGCTATGTGATGTTTAAAATCTACCACTGGCTGATTTCGCAAGACAACGCGGATGTATTGGCTATCATACAGGAAATTGAAATGTAGATAAGGAGAAAATTATGACAGAATACTTCCCCGAAGTTAATAGTATTGTTTACGAAGGACCTGAATCAACGAATACTCTGGCGTTTAAGCACTACAACCCGGATCAAGTTGTGCTGGGTAAAACAATGGCCGAGCATCTTCGTTTTTCAGTTTGCTATTGGCACACGCTTAAGGGCCTTGGAGGTGATCCGTTCGGGCCGGGGACCATCATTCGCAACTATAACCAGCATGAAGACCCGATGACGGTAGCGGACAAAACACTCGAAGCGGCATTTGAATTGTTCACAAAACTTGGTGTAGGTTTCTGGTGCTTCCATGACCGCGACATCGCACCGGAAGCGGACAACCTGACCGAAACCAATAAACGTCTTGACATCATTGTCGAAAAAGCCAAAAAACTTCAGGACCAAACCGGCGTTAAGCTCCTTTGGGGCACAACCAACGCATTCTCACATCGCAGATTCATGGCTGGCGCTGGGACAAACCCATCGCCGGAAGTTTTCGCGTACGCGGCAAGCCAGATCAAAAAGGCTCTCGAAGTAACTCACTATCTCGGCGGTGAAGGATACGTCTTCTGGGGCGGTCGGGAAGGTTATGACACACTGCTCAATACCGACATGGGCCGCGAGATGGACAACATGGCCAGGCTGCTCCAAATGGCGGTCGACTACAAAAAGAAGATCGGCTTTACAGGCCAGTTCTACATCGAGCCTAAGCCCAAGGAACCGACAAAGCACCAGTACGACTTTGATGCGGGCAACTGCCATGCGTTTCTGCAGAAATACGGACTGGACAAGGACTTCAAACTCAATATCGAAGCCAACCACGCAACGCTTGCTGGTCATACCTTCCAGCATGAGCTTGCCTACTGTGCTGCCAACAACATCCTCGGCTCGGTAGACGCCAACCGCGGCGACATGCTTATCGGCTGGGATACGGATCAATTCCCAACGAACATATACGACGCTACACTGGCAATGTATATCATTCTAAAAGCAGGCGGCCTCGCAACGGGAGGCCTGAACTTTGACGCAAAAGTACGCCGGCAGTCGATAGACCCCGTGGACCTGTTCTATGCTCATGTTGGTGCAATGGATACATTCGCACGAGGACTCAAGAACGCTGCAAGGATGATCGAAGACAAGACGTTTGACAAGCTGGTCGCAGAACGTTACAGCGGCTGGGCAGGCGAACTGGGCAGGAACATAGAATCGGGCAAAGTCGGCTTTGAACAGCTTGAACAATACATCATCGAAAACGGGGAACCCCGGATCAACAGCGGAAGGCAGGAACTCTGCGAAAACCTGCTGAACGACTACATTTAGTGGTTGTGGATAGATAGTATTTCATCCAGGCCCGGGGCAAATGTTCCGGGCTTTTTTCGTATATTTCGCTTGTAAACAGCCTCATGCCCTGCTAAACATACTCAATTGAAAAAAATATTAATACTATTGCAGATGTTATGTCACAATATTCCAAAATCAAGTCTCTTTTACGTTCCGAAGATACACCGTATCCTCTTTATGCAGGCACGTTCTTTTTAAGCGGCGCACACGGCGGTTTGTTTACGATCGCGCTGCCGTTTATAATCACTCTGATAGGCGGCACCGACAAGGATATTGGCCTGTGCTTTGGAATCGGAACGATCACATACATGTTAGCATGCATCACAATAGGCAATCACCTTGACAGATTCAACCCAAAAAGGGCGCTGCAGATCGGTTCGGCTGTGGTTACTGTATTCGTTTCTGCGATACTGATGATCGTTCACTTCCATACAAAAGTAAGTCTCACCATTAGCCCGATCGTCCTTGTAACGATTGCAAACGCGGTTATATCTGCGGCTCTTGTCTTGTTCTGGCCGCCTATGATGGGATGGCTCTCCACCGGCCACGAAGGCCCTGCCCTGTCACGCAGGCTGAGCATCTTTAACGCGGCATGGTCTCTGGCTCTTGCAGTAACTCCAATTATTGGCGGATACCTCGCAGAGATAGACCCGCTTTATACACTCATGCTGGCAATCGTAACATTTATCTTTGCATTGGCATCGGTAAGCGCCGCCAAAACTCCCATCAAAACCGAAAACGCAAGTGAGAATACGCAAGCCGATGCTCAAATCGTTATCCATCATGCCAATCGCGCGTTTTGCCTGATGTCAAGACTGGCACTTATCACTTCATGCGCAGCAGTCAGCATTCTGCGAACACAGACGGCACTTTTGTTTACCGAGGACCTTGGATTTACTAAATTCCAGTTCGGCATAATGACAACTTTCCTGTGTGCGGCCAGCTTTGTGATATTCTACATATCCGGCAAAACACACCGATGGCACCATAAGATGCTGCCGTTTCTCACGTCCCAACTGATAATCGCCGCGGCAATGATCCTCATAATCGTTACACGCAGCGTCTCGGTGTTCTGTTTCGCGGCGGTACTAATCGGCTTCGGCCAGGGGTTTACATATTCATCGCACCAGTACTACGGAGTCTCCGGCGGAAAAAAACGGTCGGCCCTCATGGCGATACACGAAATTCTTATCTGCATAGGATACGGCGCCGGAGCTATAATTGGCGGTTTTCTCTCGCAGTACATTAACCGATATGCACCTTACAAATTCGAGTTAGCTGTCGTACTGATCGCTTTAGCTGCCCAGTTGCTGAT
Source organism: Anaerohalosphaeraceae bacterium (assembly GCA_030641315.1). GTDB lineage: Bacteria > Planctomycetota > Phycisphaerae > Sedimentisphaerales > Anaerohalosphaeraceae > DAOWHR01. The sequence continues at coordinate 3,628 of DAOWHR010000199.1, forward strand.
ATATCTGAAAACAGACAAAAAGACAGAACCGACATAAACACTTAAAAACGCATCAAAACCATTTGAATACAAAGAGGTTAGCCATGAATCACCAAAACAGTCCATAACCCAAACGGCGTATCAGCCTCTTTGACACTGCCGAAGCCATACCCGCCGTACGAATTGAGATCGTCAGCTTTGCCGGTTATCCCCCGATATTTGAGCATAAAAGCAACCTCGCCACCTGTGACAACTTCCGTCACTGTCGGCCCCTGTGTGTCATTCCAGCCTTCGGGCTTGTTGCCAAAGTGATTAAAATGCGATATAATTACAGACGTTAAGTGTGCTTGACTGTTTTTGTTATTCATTTTGGGATTTATTTGTATGCAGGGAAGTAAAAACTATCAGGATTCTTTGTTTTTTTGTGTCTCAATGAATGATCTTGTGCCGGCTGACCATCTTGTTCGCAAACTCAGGGAGGTTGTCGATCTTGACTGGGTACGGTTTGCGACAGCAGGGTATTACAGCGGGATGGGTCGGCCTTCTGTCGATCCTATCGTGATAGCCAAGATGCTGTTGTTAAGTTTTCTTGTCGGGATCGATTCCGAACGTGAGTTGATGCGTCAGATTCAGGTGAACATTGCTTACCGCTGGTATCTCGGCTACAGTCTCGAAGAAAACATTCCCAACCACAGCGTGTTAAGC
>DAOWHR010000395.1 GCA_030641315.1 Anaerohalosphaeraceae bacterium
ATCTTACCGGAAACATGAGCGATGATCCGATGGCCGCCTTCAAGCTCGACCCTGAACACCGCGTTAGGCAATGCATCGATCACCTTTGCTTCCAGCCTGATTGCATCTCTCTTTGCCATAAACTAATATCTGCCACAAAAATCTATCTTCTAAGCGGTAAGAACATTACAACCGCTATTAATTATCGCTATCGTATGCTCCCAATGTGCCGAACTCTTACCATCACGAGTCACAACCGTCCAGCCGTCTTTCAGAACCTTAACAGCCTTACCGCCCATGTTCACCATCGGCTCCACCGCAAGCACCATACCTTCTTTCAGCAAGATGTCGTTTCTCAAAAGCTCACGACTGACAAAGTTCGGCAGTTTTGGATCCTCATGCATCTCAGTTCCAATTCCGTGACCAACAAAATCGGTCACAACCGCAAAGCCAGCTGACTTTGCGACTTGCTCCATCTGGCCAGCAACTTCGCTCCACTTCAAGCCTGGCTTACAAATATCGATCGCTGTATCAAGCATACTTCGAGTAACATCGATAAGCCGCTGCTTTTCAGCAGTAATCTCACCGACACCAACCGTAAAAGCCGAATCACCGCAATAACCGTCAAGCTTAACACCAAAATCGACACTCAATATATCGCCATTGTTCAGCTTCACACCCTTTGAAGGTATCCCGTGTACGACCTGCTCATTTACAGAAGAACATATCGCACCTGGAAACGGCTGCCTCGCGTAAGGGCTGGTAACTCCCTTAAACAATGTCGCCGCGCCAGCCTCAGTGGCTATCTGCGTGGCAAGATCATCAAGCTCGCCTGTGCTGATACCCGGCCTGACAACTTCCTGTAATTTAGAAAGAGCTTTCGCTACAACTGCTCCAGCACGTCGAAGCTTCTCGATTTCTCTGCCGCTCTTGAGCGTAATAGCCATCTATTCAGCCTGATCTATCTTATCAAGCTCTCCAAGAACCGATGCCGTAACATCATCAACCGCCTGATTGGCGTCAACATTGATGATTAAGGAACCTGTCCCTTCATAATATCCCACAACTGCTGCTGTCTGCTCGTGATATATCTTTAACCTGTTAGCAACAACTTCCGATGTATCGTCAGCACGCTGAACCAGCTCGCCGCATCCATTGTCACACTGTCCTTCGACAGCAGGCTTCATATTCAATATATGATAAACCTGTCCGCACTTCGGGCAACTTCTGCGACCCGTCATACGTGCGTCAATAACCTCATCAGGAACCTGCAAATTTACTATTGCGTCTATCTTTTCACCAACTGCGGAAAGAGCCTTATCAAGTGCCTCACCCTGAGCTACTGTACGCGGAAAACCGTCAAGTACATAACCGCCGGTCGCGTCTTTCATAGCACCGATCATCATTCCGATGATAACATCATCAGGAACAAGCTTGCCAGAATCCATATAACCCTGGGCTGATTTCCCAAGGTCACTGCCCGCTGCACGCTCAGCCCGCAGAATATCACCGCTCGACATATGCTTCATACCATACTTATCGACAACATGCTTACATTGTGTTCCCTTGCCTGCTCCTGGAGGTCCTAACAAGATCAGTCTCATCTGTTGGCTCCTTTAATTCTGCCGGAACTGCTAAATCCTTCGTAGTTACGCATTATCAGGTTTGCTTCGATCTTCTGAACAAGATCCAGAGAAACACTGACAACGATCAGCAGACCAGTTCCGCCAAGGAACATCGCAATACCGTAATCGATACCCAATAGCTGACTTATAACCATCGGAACAACTGCGATAAACGCCAGGAAAGAAGCTCCATAATACGTTATCCGGATCATAACTGTTTCAAGATACTCTGCCGTCCGATGACCGGGACGAAGGCCGGGAATAAAGCTGCCCGAATCACGAAGCCTCTTGGCCATCTCCTTCGGTTGGAACTGAACTGTAGTCCAGAAATAAGCGAACAGGAAAATCATCGCGACATAAACTACATTATATGTAAAAGAATCATAATCAAACGCGCCTTTGATCAGTCCAAAAACTTTACTATCTCTCAAAAATTCAACCTTAATCAACTGATCAAGTATTACTGACGGAAACATCATTAAACTGGATGCGAAAATAATCGGCATCACACCGCCATGGTTGATACGCAATGGCAGATAATGTCTTTGACCGCCGTACATACGGCGACCACGCATCTGTTTGCCCTGCTGAATCGGAATACGACGCTGACCCTGTGTAATAAGTATCGCACCAGCAACAACGAAAACGAATGCAGCTAGAAGGAAAAGGATAACATGAGGACCATATCCACCTTCAACGGCATCGAAACTGAATTGAGCACGCTGCCATACTGTCATAACAGCATAAGGCATACGGGCAACGATACCAGCCATGATCAAAAGACTTATTCCGCTGCCTATACCATATTCATCTATCTGCTCACCGAGCCACATCAAAAACAGTGTGCCCGCTGTCATGCCGACAACACCCATCAGCAGCGCCTGCTTTTCCATACCGGCATAAGTCCAGCCGCCGAATGTCTTCATTATCATCAGCGACTGTATCAAACACAATGGAACCGTCAGATAACGGGTCCACTCCTGAATTTTCTTTTGACCGGCCGGGCCTTCCTGCTTAAGCTTCTTCAATGCAGGCATTACCTCACCCAGAAGCATCAAGATGATAGAGGCCGAAATGTAAGGCATGATCCCAAGACCAAAAATACTGGTTTTGTCAAGCCTGCCGCCTGTAAACATCTGCAGATGAGTAGCAATACGTCCAAGACCTGAATCAGATTCCTCACGGTCCTTGGTCATCTCTGCGATCTTTTGTTGATCGAAGCACGGAATCGAAATTTGAAAACCAAGCCTGTAAATACATAGCAAAGCTATTGTGAACAGGATCTTGTTTCGCAAGTCCGGTATCTTAAAAATATTTAATGCACTACTAAGCATATCTCAGCGTCCTTACCTATGCTACCACTTTCACGCTGCCACCGCAGCCGGATATCTTTGCCTCGGCACTCTTGCTGAACTTCTGAGCGGTTACGCTCAGCTTCTTCGTAAGATCACCGTCGCCAAGAACTTTAACCTTGCTCTTTAGACCATTGACAAGACCAGCCTGTGCAAGCTCTTCAATACCTATAGAGGTGCCGTCCGCGAAGATTTGCTCCAACTGAGATACGTTGACGATCTCATATTGACGAGCAAAATTCACGTTGTTGAATCCACGCTTTGGGATCCTCCGGAAAAGAGGCATCTGGCCGCCTTCAAATGTCATAGGGGGAGACGATCCTGCTCTCTGACCTAAACCCTTATGACCACGACCGCTTGTCTTACCATAGCCGGATCCATTGCCTCTACCAATTCGCCTACGCTTCTTATCAGCGCCGACTATCGCAGTTATTTCATTACTCAACATCTTAGAGTCACCACCTTTTAACAGCTTCGATCTCTACACCACGGAGAGATTCTATTGTCTCTTTATCACGTAATTTCAACAAGCCATCCATTACTGCCTTAACTACGTTCTTGGCACTTGTACTGCCGTTGATCTTTGTCAATACATTATGAACACCGGCAAACTCAAGAACCGCACGTGCGCTGGAACCGGCGATAACGCCTGTTCCCGCACTGGCCGGAACCATTGTGATCTGAGTCGCACGACACTTGCCAACAATTTTATGGGGCAGCGTGCCGTCTACCAGCGATATCGTATGCATACTCTTCTTGGCATCCTTGACAGCTTTTTCAACCGCCTGAGGAACCTCATTAGCCTTGCCGTAACCAATCCCAACACTGCTGGAATGGTCACCAACCACTACCAAGGCAGCAAAGCTGAACCGACGACCGCCTTTGACAACCTTGGAACACCGGAAGACCTTTACAACCGTATCTTCTATCGGCTGCTCCGTCTGTACTCCAAATTTTACCGATTCTTCTGCCAACGTTCATCTCCAATTCGATCATATAGCCCAAAATGGACCGATCTAAATTAATTTCCTAGAATACCAGACCGGCTTCTCTGGCCGCATCCGCTAACGCTTTGACCCTGCCATGATACATGAAACCATTTCTATCAAAGCACACACATTTGATGCCGACACCTGTTGCCTGCTTAGCTACCGCGGTACCGACAACAGCAGCAGCTTTTTGGTTGCCGCCATATCCGATCTCTCCGCGTAAACTACTCGAACGAGTGCTCGATGATGCTAAAGTCACGCCTGCCATGTCATCTATGATCTGAACATAAATGTGTCTGCCGGAACGAAATACACACATCCGAGGACGTTCCGCCGTGCCGTAGACCTTACGCCTTGATCTGAAATTTCGCCTTTCTCGGGCTTTCTTTACACTGCGTATACTCATAAAAACTGCTTCCCAATTCTTTATAACCAGAGTTAATACTCTTAATACACCATTCAATAACGACGATCAACCACCTGTGGAGAACGCCTTACCTTCCTTGCGCCTTACTTCCTCGTCAGCATAACGAATGCCCTTGCCCTTATAAGGCTCCGGAGGACGAACCTTCCTGATCTCCGCGGCGAACTGACCAAGTTCCTGCTTATTAAAGCCTTTAAGCGTAAACAATGCCGGAACATCATTACCACGAGTAGCCGGGGTCTTGATCTCGACTGTAACGCTCTTTGGCGTCGCCAGCTCAACAGAATGACAATAGCCAACATTGAGAACTACCTTGCCGCCTTGCTCTTTAATGTTGTAACCAGTGCCAAAAATCTGCATCTTCTTCTCAAAGCCTTTGCTTACACCTGTAACCATGTTAAACAGGTGTGAACGCATCGTACCATGAAATGCACGCAGGTTGGAATCACCCTGATTAGGATTGCTCACAACGATCTGCTTGGCACCTTCGTCAATTTTAACTTCGATCCCGGCAAGACGGTTAACGCTGACTGTACCCTTAGGCCCAGTCACTTTTACAACATCTTTACCGCAATCGACAGTTACTCCCGCAGGAATCTCTACTGGTTTTTTTCCTATGCGACTCATTTAGCTCACCATACAAATTACTTCGCCGCCAATGTTACTCTTGCGGCAGTTTCTGTCACTCATTATGCCCTTGCTTGTCGATACGATCGATATACCAAGGCCATCCAATACTTCAGGCAATTCCGATGCGCCATTAAATATTCGGCGACCAGGTTTGCTAACACGCTGGATCTCAGTTATAGCGTGATTTCCTTCGACATCATACTTCAAAAATACTCTGACCAGACCCTGCTTGCCGTCTTCGATAACATCAAAGTCGTTAATGTAACCTTCGTCCTTCAAAACGCCGGCAACGCCTTTGCAGATACCGGACGCTCGAACCCGTACCTCAGGCTTCTGAACACGCCCTGCATTGCGTATTCTGGTCAACATGTCTGCAATCGGATCGCTAAGACTCATATGTAAAGCTCCAACACGAAAAATAATATTCAATCAAAAAATGCTACCAGCTTGCCTTACGAATGCCGGGGATCTTTCCCTCATTAGCCATCGTACGGAAGCATATACGACAAATACTGAACTTGCGATAAACCGCTCTGGCTCTGCCGCAGATCTGACAGCGAGTATAACCCCTGCTCTTAAATTTCGGTGCTTTATTCGCTTTGTTTTCCAGTGCCGTCGTCGACATCTATTAACTCCAAAAACTTATACTTAATGTATTATCTAATAAGACAGTTCAAATTAACTGCCTACTACGACTCACGTTCGAAAGGCATTCCGAAAAGCTTCAGCAATTCATAACCTTCAGCGTTTGTACCCGCTGTCGTAACAAACGTTATATTCATACCCTGAGTAGTCTCGATCCGGCTTGGATCGATCTCAGGAAATACACTCTGCTCGTCAAGGCCCATCGAGTAATTACCACGACCGTCAAAAGACTTTGGATTAAGACCGCGGAAGTCCTTTACACGAGGGATCGCAAGGTTGATCAAACGATCCATAAACTCATACATACGCTCTTGGCGAAGAGTAACCTTAAGGCCGATATCCATACCATCACGAAGCTTAAAGTTAGAAACACTCTTCTTAGCCTTACACACAAGAGGCTTCTGACCGGAGATTGCTGTCAAATCCTTAATAGCATTCTCCATATATTTCTTCTCAGCTATCGATTTGCCGACACCCATGGACATTACGATCTTCTCGATCTTAGGCAACGCCATAGGACTCTTGTAACCAAACTTTTCCTGCAAGCCAGGCACAACTTTCGACTTGTATATATCTCTTAACCGTGCCATTAAAACCTCGTATTTCTTCTCAATTCTTTCAACCATCACTTTTTCAAAATGGTTGTCTGGTTCACTCTATATTTAATACTAACTGCCGAACAGCCGACAATTACTTCTTTTTAGACTTCTTGATAATACCGATATCGTTTCCAGCGACAGATACTCGCTTCTTGCCGCCTTTGCCGTCAAATTCATAACGAATACGACTGCCTTTGGAGGTCTTCGGATCGACCGGAAGAACATTGCTGATATGGATCGGCTGCTCAACTCTTATACGGCCGCCCTGCGGGTTCTGCTGAGATGGACGTACATGCTTATAAACCTGGTTTTGACCCTCAACGATTACACGGTCCTTTGCCGTAAGTACCCGAAGAACCTTGCCAACCGAACCTTTATGGTCGCCGGTAATGATCTCAACCATATCACCTTTTTTAACGTGCCTTGCCATAGTATCTTCTCTGTATTCTTTCTCTAATCAATAAGACCGGATAACTGTTATACAACTTCACTCGCAAGAGAAATGATCTTCATGTGGTTCTTCTCACGCAGTTCTCTGGCTACTGCTCCGAAAACACGGGTGCCGACCGGATTACCGTCAGCGTCGATCATTACTGCCGCGTTACTGTCAAATTTAACATAGCTGCCGTCCTTACGCTTTACCGGATACTTCGTCCGGATTATAAGACAGCGATGAACCTTCTTCTTATCAAGCTGGCAGTTTGGAAGGTGCTTCTTAATAGCAACACAGACAATGTCGCCAACACCTGCCGTAGGACGAACCTTCTTACCCCTGCGGCTGCTGCCTCTGCCAAGAACCTTGATACACAGTGCCGTCTTAACGCCGCTGTTATCAGCTATGTTCAACATACTTTCTTGCTGAATCACTGGTTTTATCCTTTAGTCAATTATACCTTTTTCAAGTACACGAACAAGAAGCCAGTTCTTAGACTTGCTGATCGGCCTGCACTCTGATATCTCTACAACATCGCCTACACCGGCAACATTATTCGCGTCATGTACACCAAGCTTTGTGTGACGCTTGATATACTTGCCGTACATCGGATGCTTAACCGTATAATCGATCTGCACCTTTACGCTCTTATCGCCGCTCTTACTGACCACGACGCCACGCCTGGTTTTTTTTTGCTTTGTAGCTTCCATTTCGCCTTACTGGCCCTTCAATTCAATTTCTCTCATTATTGTTTTAAGCCTTGCGATATCACGTTTGACGTTAGTGACAGCTCTATTGTTCTCAACTTTCTCCGTCATAGCCTGACTACGCAAACCAAACAACTGCTTATACAGATCATCGAGCTTACCTTGAAGCTCATCGCTGCGAAGCTCTCGTATTGCTGAAGCTTTCATCTTGACTCCTGATTATCCAAGCGAATGTCTTCGCGTTACGAATCTACATTTAACCGGCATCTTGTAAGCAACTCTGGCAAGAGCCGCACGAGCTATTTCCTCTGGAACGCCGCCAATTTCATACAAAATATTACCAGGCTTAACTCTTGCTACCCAGCCTTCGACTTCCGCTTTACCTTTACCCATTCGAACTTCCAATGGCTTGGAAGTATACGAGTGATGCGGGAATATCCGAATATGCACCTTGCCTTCACGGTGAAGAAAGTGAGTTGCGGCTATACGGCCTGCCTCGATCTGTCTGCCCGTGATCCAACTTGTTTCAAGCGTCTGAAGGCCGTATTCACCAAAAGCAACAAAGTTACCCCGGGTGGCATTACCCTTCATCTTACCACGCATCTGTTTTCGATATTTAACTCTCTTTGGCATCAATGCCATTGTAATACCCTCTTGAAACTATAATATATTAGCTCTGTTCTGTAGTACCCGCGTCAGATGGTGCGGCTGCCGGTGCCTCACTTTTGGCTGGTGCAGCTGCCGGTGCCTCGCTTTTGGCTGGTGCGGCTGCCGGTGCCCCACTTTTGGCTGATGCGGTTGCCGGTGCCCCACTTCTGGCTGGCGTTCTGCCGCGGCCACCGCCGGAACCATCAGGTGCTCCGCGTCTTGGACGCTGAGGCCTGCGAGGACGACTTATTGGTATAATTTCTTCACCAAACTTACCCTTGTATATCCATACCTTGATACCGATAGCGCCATAACCGGTTCTGGATGTCGCAACACCATAGTCAACATTCGCATCAAGGGTCTGAAGAGGAATACTGCCAAGCTTCTGTGTTTCACTACGGGCGATCTCAGCACCAGCCAAACGGCCGCTGCAAAGGATCTTGATCCCTTTAGCCCCAGCCTGAATAGCATTCTCACACTGCTGTTTCATCGCGCGGCGATAAGAAGCACGCTTTTGAAGCTGCTGGGCAATACCTTCGGCAACAAGTGTCGCATCAAGGTTAGCCTCTTTGATCTCGATTACATTAACATTAACCTTACGATCGATTAGCTCTTCAAGCTCTTCGCGAAGTTTGTCAACTTCTGCACCACGAGGACCGATCACCATACCAGGCCGAGCCGTATGGATCGTAACCTTAACCTCGTTACGAGTACGGAATATTTCAGCCTTAGATACTGCTGAATAAGGAGCTTGACGGTTAAAACGCTTGTCAATGTAATTTCTTAGCTTCCAGTCCTCTATTAGGAACTCTCCATAATTCGCCTTAGGTGCAAACCATGTACTTTGCCACCCGAGAGTGATCCCTGTCCTGAAACCAATTGGAGATGTCTTTTGACCCATACTTGACCTGTCTTTACGATAAAATTATTTACTGTCCTAAATTATAATTCTGTAACTGTCACATGAATGTGACATGCCTGCTTTTTAATTGGATGGGCACGACCGCGATCCTTGGCGATGAAACCCTTAGTTCCGATACGGCGACCGG
>DAOWHR010000046.1 GCA_030641315.1 Anaerohalosphaeraceae bacterium
ACACAAGCATCAGTATTACCAATTCCAGTAAAAATGGTTATCAATTGCTCTTTTTGTTACTACTGCTTGCGCTCTTTACGGCTCCACGGTGCCGCTGGAACAGGAGTGTATCTTGGTACAGCGTCCTTTTTTGGGAAACCGGCGACTACTACCTCAAGCTTTTTCTTAGCCGAAACAACTTTAGCGTCGCCGCTGTCGATCAGGTTGTTCAATTCACCGGGGTCCGTGATCATATCAAACAGACGACTCGCTTTGCCGTCCTCAACCCACAGCTTATACTGTTTGTCACGAACAACACGATCAGCGTACTCGCTGAAAGGAACCACTCTGCCGTTGCTGATCCTGGCCACACCTCCGCCCATCGCCATGATCCACTTGCGCTTCGTATCCTTTGCCTTGCCAAGTATCAGCTGTGCTATCGAATGTCCATCCAACGGTGTACCCTTTGGTATCTTCGCGCCGGCAAGTTCGGCAAATGTAGGCAGCATATCGGTAAAGTCTGTCAGCGCATCTGTAACGACGCCCCCCGGAACCATCCCCGGGCAGTTCACAATAAATGGCGCCCCGCACCCCGTCTCACTAATTTTCCCTTTTCCTCCTTTGACCTCCCTCCCATTCATAGTTGTTGAGATCGATCCGCCGCTGCCGTTATCAGTCGTCCAGATAATTATCGTATTGTCACGAATTCCAAGCTCGTCAGCAGTCTTGACGATCCTGCCGAGGCAATGGTCGGTGTACTTCACCATCGCCCTGTGCATTTCCAGTTTGCCCTTAACATTCGGCTCCAGCGGAGTCGTAGTAAGCGGCCCATGCGGCAAACACATAGGGTAATAAAGCATCATCGGCTTGTCTTTGTTCTTTGTCATAAAGTCGACAAGGAAGTCAGTAAACACATCTTCGCCGAATTTGTCTTTATATGTTTTGCTTCCCCGCTTTGTATGAATATAAGGGTTCCAGTAACGTTTGCCGCTTGGCGGATTCTGTGTCTCGTAACCGGTCCACATGCAGTAGTCATCGAACCCGTGCAGATTCATCGCGTCCGGTGTGATGCGGAAATCGTTTATCTGCCACTTCCCCGCAACCGCGGTTGTATAGCCTGCGGTTTTCAGTACGTGAGCGAAAGTTGTATAGTGCTTCCAGTCGAAGTGGCCGCCTGCGCCCCAGCGAGGCACATCCCAGTGATTTATCCACCCGCTGTTATAGGGGTATTGGCCGGTCAGCAAAGTCACACGCGTCGGGGTACATTTCGGCATCGAGTAGGCATTTGTAAAACGCATTCCATCGGCGGCAAGTTTATCAATGTTAGGCGTTACGATTTTATCAGCTCCATAGCAACTAACCCATTCAGGACCAAGGTCATCAAGCATGATAAAAATGATGTTAGGTTTCTTCCCGGCAGAGGTTGTCTTTGCAGCGGCGTTTGTGCAGCCGGACAGAGCTAATCCAGCCGCTGTGCAACTGAGTGTTTTTATGAAACTTCGACGATCCAGCTTGTTACTCATATTTTCTCCCTTACCGATCGATAAACCTTCCAGTCTTTTCTGAACTTTTATTGTCGCACTAATCCGTTGTTTCCTGCTCAGCGTGATATGAGCTTCGCGTAAACGGCGATGACATTACCCAGGTAAAACCCAGGTCTTTCGCCTGCTGTGACCACCAGTCGAATTTGGCAGGCTCCACATATTCAACCACATCCAGCGATTCCTTCGATGGTTTCAAATATTGCCCAAGCGATATCCTGTCGCACCCCACACTCCGAAGGTCACTCATGCACTGCAATACTTCATCATCCTTTTCACCAAGCCCGAGCATCATCGACGATTTCGTTGGTATATCCGGATAGGTTTGCTTAACCATTCTCAACAGATCGAGCGACCTGGCATAATCACCGCCAGGCCTGGCGATCGGGTATAACCTTGGAACGGTCTCGACATTATGGCCGAACACAAAGGGCAGCGATTCGGCAAGTATCTCAGTAGCCTCGCTCTGGCATCCTTTGAAATCGCCCGTCAACAACTCAAAACGTATCCCCTCATTTACCTCTCTGCACTTAGCCATAACATCCCTGAAATGAGATGCGCCGCCGTCAGGCAGATCGTCACGGTCGACGCTGGTTATGACAAGATACTTTATCGACATCTTTTTGGCCATCTGGGCTACTCTGGATGGTTCTTCCATATCCGGCGCGTCCGGCTTACCGTGGCCTACCGAGCAGAATTTGCAGTTGCGGGTACAGATATTGCCCAGTATCAGTACCGTCGCCGTTCCCCTGTCCCAGCACTGACCGCGGTTTGGGCAGTTGGCATTGGTGCAGATGGTTTCCTGGCCAAGTTCTTCCAGCAGGTCTTTTGTCTCAGTATATGTTCCGCCTGCCGGCAAACGTCTCTTTAGCCACTCAGGCAGTCTTGCTTTACTCATGTCTTGCCTTCCAACATCAAAATATCTAATACAAACGCTTTCTATCCCCAGTGAGAGATTATGATTCTGTTAAGCATTTGTTTGACTTCTTTTATATCAATTTTCCTGCCGGTTTCCTTCAGCACGCTTGTCATCTCGACTCCCTCGATCCCGCAGGGTATCATTGTATCAAAAATACTCAGATCATTATAGATATTTATTGCCATACCGTGATATGTTACCCAACGCTTGATTTTTACCCCGATAGACCCTATCTTTCTGCCTTCGACCCAAAGGCCGGGTACTCCCTGTCTGCGATGGCCTTTTATTTCCAGTAAATCCAGCAGTTCAATTCCTATGGATTCCAGGTCACGGATATATTCTGATACTCCCAGCCCCAGAGATTGGATGTTGACTACTGGATAGATCACTATCTGCCCCGGATTATGTGCTGTCGTGCCGCCGCCGCGTCTAATATGTTCGACTGTAATGCCGTTTTTTGCGTAAAAATCGGCATTTTCAAGTAGCTTATTCTCATTTTTGTTCGCGCCAAGCGTAACAACAGGGTAGTGTTCGACAAGAATTACGGTATTGCATGCACTGCCGCTTTGGCGATTTGCTACCATTTCATGCTGTAATTGCAGGCTTTGGCTGTAAGCCATTAGCTCGTGATCTTCGATTTTAACTTGTCTCTTTTGATTTGAAAACATGAAAAAAGCCTGACGAAAGAAACGTAATAAAAATATACTTTCACTATTTGTAGCATAAAACTGCGGATAATACACGAATAAATGAGGTTTTAAAAAAAAATATGTGCTAATGCCAACAAAAGTCTTTACATTATAGGGCCCAGATGGTAAATTACGTGAGATCGTGATATTAACTTTTTTTATTCAGGGAGATGAATGATGAAATTGAGAGTAAGTCTAGGTGTAGCGGTGTGTTTACTGTTCGTGGCAGCTTCCACATACGCTGGTTATGATGCGCCTTCGTGGCGTGGTGATGATGGTTCAACGTATCAGGCTTGGGAATTTAATGCTGACGCAAACCCTGAGGTTCCAACTGTTGTTGATAATCCTAATGGTAAGCCGTTTGCGGTCATAGAAGATCCT
>DAOWHR010000139.1 GCA_030641315.1 Anaerohalosphaeraceae bacterium
ACGATGACGGGAGTTCATTTGCTGATCGGCCTGGTCGAGGGCCTGGTCACCGTCGCGGTGCTTGGATACATCCAGCAGGTCAGGCCGGACATGGTTACGGATTGTTTAACCGGCAAAGTTAGATTGAGCAGAAAAGCGGTATTGACAACGCTCGTGTTTTTTGCTGTAATTACAGCAGGCGGACTATCGCTGCTGGCTAGCGGGCATCCTGACGGGCTTGAGTGGAGTTATCTTGAAAGGCCCGATCAGCCTGATTTTGCCCCTGCCGTGTCAAATGAGGATCCAACTATTGCCAAAGCTGACGACCTGCAGAGTAGATATTCTCCGTTACCGGATTATTCTATTAGAACTATCGGCATGGGAAAAGTGCCGGAAGATCAGATATGCGCCGCTGCCGGCTGGACAAGTTTTGCCGGCGTGACAGGGGCTGGATTGACAATGGCATTTGTCTGGGCAGCTGCCAGGGTTCTTCGCAGAAAGAATATATGAAGGAGAAATAATGGACGAGAAGACTTTTTCCAACATTATCGAAAACGCGATCGAAAGAGAGATACAGGCCTACATGTTCTATATTACCATGGCAGGCAAAGTAGCCGATAACGGCATGCGCGAACTCTACATCGCTATGGCAGCAGAAGAACTCGACCACAAAAAACTGCTCGAACTGGAACTGCTCAAAATCGGAAAGGTCGTCAAAGCAAACACCTCCATACCAAATATCAATCCTTAACACACCATAAACTCTACTGACAGTGGCATTGATATCGATTACAAAGACACGATCTCAATGGTGATCAAAAAAGAACAAGCCGCATTTGAAACCTACAACGAACTGGCCGCAAAAACAAAAGATGCAGATTCAAAAAAGGTATTCATGGAAATCGCACAGCAGGAACTGAAACACAAACTACGCTTCCAGCAGGAATACGACAACATAATAAATGACGGTTATTAGTTTGCTTTGAATTCCAGCTTCCTATCGCTGCATAAGCTATCGCTCATAAGTATAGACATACCCGCCATCGTCAGTGGTCGTGTTGCCCGCCGAGTTATGCTCAACATGCCCGTGAACTGCTGCCATCATAATTTCCATAACAGCCAATTAACCAAAAGCAAACGATAGCGCATCAAAAATTGTACCGGACACCGTTTCGTTTATCCCAGCGTGAATCTAAACTTGCCCAAGCCAGACAAGTCCGTAAAGCTGCCAGGAGAGCGTCATAATAAAAAGAAGCTTGACAATAATGAGCGAACTGATAACAATCTTATCGGCTGGCAAAACGGAAGCAGGCTTTGTAGAGGTACGACCTGCCAGGGATAACCAGCCCAAAGCGGCGAATTGTCGTTGGGGTGGCAGTAATAAATCTGCCATCCAGTTTTACCAAAGAGAAATGTTCGTTGGTTTGTTATGCCTTAAAAAACCTGATAAAAACAGTCTGCCGAAGGCAGTTTCCTTATTTGCCAAAAGCAGAAAAAGTCTCTTAACAACAAAGTGGATTTGTCCAATTCACGCTGAACCAGTACAAAACTATGAACGAAGATATTCCCAAATTCTTCAATGACGATGGAACAGAGTTTAACCCTGACCTGATCCCTAAGCCCGACCTATGCATCAGTTGTAGCAAAGATGGACTATCAGAGCAGGAAGATTTTCTATGCAATATGATTAGGGCTGATCAGCAGGGAGAAGCAGAGTTTGAGTGTGGGGCATATGGGCAAAAGTGTAAGTAATATTATTTAACTGGAGCAAATATGATCAATAATGAAGTAGAAGAATATAGACAGAAAACAAAAGACGAAATATTAAATAATTATATCCCTTATTACCAGCAATGGATTGACTGTTGTGTTAAGTATACAAAGATTCCTGCTTTTACTGTTCCGCTGGTATTTTCTGCAATTCCATATTTACTAGGCCTTGTCTTCCTAATCGTCTTAGGAGTAAACCCTGAAGACTATTCGAAGTTTTGGCTGAGGCTTAATTTATCTGGCATGATAGCAGGAATGTTTTACTTTATGTCATATATTTATTCAAGAACAGTAGAAAGCCTTGATGATTTTCTTTTTGTGCTAAAAAGTAAGCAGCATATTGATACACTCAAAGATTCATATCGCTTAGTCTTTAAGTCTCCACTCCAACTAGTTAATTGTGCTATTTGGGGGTTACTAATGACATCAACAGAGCTGGCTATGGGTGTACCTCTTTCTATGCCAGGAACAATATATATATGTGTGTCATCCCTCGTTGTTGGCTTTTTATTGGGATCTGGACTTTGGTATACTATTACGATATCCATATTAATTAGGAGGTTTTGTGGCATTCAAGAAATCAGATTAAATATATTTGATCCAAGTCGAACTGTAGGAATCAGAGAACTTTCCAATTTGCTTTCTGTATGGGGTATTTGCTTAGTCCTTGAAGCATTATTGGTTTTGCTTGGCTTGTTTGGGGCTAACTGGTCTCACGGTGAAGCAATCATTGATTTTTTGCACCTATTTTGGACGGCTTTTATTTTTTTTGTTGTTATGTTTGTATTTATGTATCCCCACTATGAGATAAAAAAAATTATCGCGATGGGAAAAAAGAAAGGTGCTAAAAAATACCAAGATCATATTGAAGGATTCATGAGTAAATTTGGAAATCACTCAATAGATGAACTGGAAAAATTGGAAAAAGAAATTGGGATTCTTTCGAAATATCATAATATCTACATTTCAATTATTAAAAGTCCTTCGATGGCAATTGACATATCAGTTATTTGGAAATTCATCTCTGCTATGACCGTGCCTATGGCAATAGCAATTATAGAGCGACCTCAATTTTTTTCTGACATATATGAATTTGCCAAAAATTTACTTTCATAGTATTGAATAGAAGTCTGCATTTGAGGGAATAATTAGATAACATGCAGGTCATCTGGATTTCGGTTAAACTGCCGAAAAAACAACAGAAAGGGATGGCCATGCAAAAGAGACTAACAAAAAAGGCTCAGTTTTTCAACAACATTAATTTCACAACTGCCCATTTACCAAAAGCAAACTATAGCGTCTCAAGAATTGTACCAGATACCGTTTCGTTGACCCAAGCTACGAATTACTGAGCCTACATATCCTTGTTGCGATGGCTCTATTAGTTCATTACTACCAAAATCTACAAAAAATATACAATACAGATATATCAACAGAGTGATGACCCAAAAAGCTAAAACTGAAATTATTCTTACTTTATCAATTTTACTTCTTTTACGTAAGGAAAACAAACCGATCACACAAGTTATAATTACAGCAAGAATTAAACCAGCTAACGAACAATAAGCATACCCTATTATTCCTGTTATATTTAACCCAAAAATGACTTTCAAAGCAGATGGGAAGTAATAGAGTAGCTCAAATGTCCATGCAACCAAGGGCAGTGCAACTATAATACAGAATGGCTTTCTTATGCTCATGTCTATACCTCATATTATTAATCAATGGTTACAATTTTCCCTTATCGTCTGAAGAACTCTATTCAGATAAAATCAGGGAATAATTACAAGGGGGAATAATTAAGTTTACGGTGCGTAATTCGGCAGGAGTTTTTTGTATACTCCCTCGATGGTGTCTACCATTGTTTCCGGTGCGAACTGTTTTACTACTGACTGTCTTCCGTTTTGGCCGAGTCTTATTCGCAGATCCTTATCGGCGATCAACTCTGCGCATGCTTCGGTGAGCTGCTCGACGTTGCCGGGTTCGATCAGTCTGCCGGTATTTTCGTTGACCACTTCCTTCGCCCCGTCGATATCGAAACTGACCGCTGGTTTGCCAGCCAGCATCGCCTGCGGCAGTACCCTTGCCAAACCCTCTCGCAGCGAACAATGCACAAGAATATCCGACGCATGCAGCACCATCGGAATTTCCTCCGGCTCGACCATGCCGGTAAACTTGAAACGAAACCAAAGGTTTGCAAGGCTTATCTCATGCTTGATCATATCGCTGATATTGCCATCGCCTACAAACAGCCACACACAATCGGCAAATCGCGGTGCAAGCTGTTTGGCTGACTCGATAATATATTCATGCCCCTTAAGCTCAGCGAGCCTTGCGATCGTAACCAGCACAACCGCCTCTTCGCTGATACCGTGCTTCCTGCGAAAATCCTTTATCCTGCGTTCATCGACACCTGCGATATACGCTTCTTCCTCGATCGCCGAATACGCTGTCGTATACTGTTCGGGGGTTCCAAGGCCAACGGCCAGCGACTTTTCGGTCATGGTATCCGCAACAGCCACATAAGCGTCCGTGCGTTTCGATGCCTGCCTTTCGACAGCGATATACAATTTGTTTTTGAGCCTGCTCTGGTACTCATGGAAACTCAGCCCGTGTACCCCGTGAACGATCTTGCAGTTACTTTTTAGTTTCCTGCGAACCTTATCAGCGGCAAAGCGTCCAAGCACACCGGCCTTTGCGGAATGGGTATGAACAATATCAGGCTTAAGCTCCAGCAGTATCTTTTTTAACTGGCGATATGCTTTCAGGTCCAGCCGCGGATTAATCTCACGTCTCATCTCATTTACAACCAGCGTCCTGTACCCCGCGTCAACGGTCCAGTCGAAAAGCTGCCCCTCGGCCCCGATGGCAGGGCCGGTTATCAAAGTAACATCATGCCCCCGCGCAGCGAGTTCTTTGCAGGTGATCAGAGTGTTCTCCTGGGCTCCGCCCAGTATCAGCCGTGTAATTATATGAACTATTTTCATAAGCTGCTGCCGCTCGAAAGAAACATCATATTATCGCCAAAACCGCATCACCCGCTAAGCCGGACACAACCTTAACAACTTTTTCCTCAATAGTCAATCCTCATCAAACAAAGCCCCGCTGCTGGCGCTAACACCCCGGCTTTCCTGCGGTCCTTCGCCGCGATAATCTCAACCATCCGCTCAACCTCCCACCTGCCTCGTCCGACCTCCACCAGCGTGCCGACGATATTTCGAACCATGTTATAAAGGAAACCGTCCCCCTCTATATCGATATAAACCCATGTGTCATCTTCGCTTACGTCACACGAGAACACTGTTCGCACAGAGCTTTTCCTTCTGTCGCCCGATGACGCGAACGACTTGAAATCCTGCTTGCCAACCAACAACTTCGCAGCGGCGTCCATCTTGGCAACATCAAGGTCGTAACCGAAATGCCAGCAGTTTCTGATGTTCAGCACCGGCGGCACGGCCCCGCGATAGATCGAATACCGGTAATACTTTCGCGTGGCATCGGTTATCGCGCTGAACTTGTCATGGACGTCCACAGCTTCGGCGATAACAATATCCCTGGGCAGCAGATCGGTCAGCGCCCTGGCCATATTTTCCGTAGGAACAACGGTACGAACCTTAAGATTGGCAACCTGCCACAATGCGCTTACACCGGCATCGGTACGGGAGGCACCGCTAACATGAATACGCACATCGTCCCCGCAAAGCCGCTTGAATGCTTTCTGAACAAGGTCCTGTATCGTCACGGCATCAGGCTGGATGGACCAGCCGTTATAATCTGCGCCGTCATACTGGATCTTAAGCTTAATATTTCGCTTGTGCATAATTGGGATGTCATCCCTGCTGTAAGGAAAAAACGGGAACCCGCACTTTACGGATTCCCGATCATTTACAAACATGAAAAAAGATATTGACCGCTAGAGAAGTTTTTCCGCGATCTGAACAGCGTTAAGAGCAGCGCCCTTCTTGATCTGGTCGCCAGCCACCCAAAGATTGATACCGCGGTTATCCGGTATCGACTCGTCCTGACGGATCCTGCCGACAAATACATCGTCTTTGCCGGTAGCGTCGATGGGCATTGGGTGCCTGTTCTCTTCGCGCTTGTCGATAATGCTCACACCAGGCGCGGTAATCAGAAGCTCTGCGACCTGCTCAGGAGTGATCGGACTTTCAAACTCAAGATTGATACTCTCGCAATGTGCACGCAGCGTGGGAATACGAACACAAGTCGCGGATATTGCGATTTCCGGACAGTTGAATATCTTGCGTGTCTCATGGACCATCTTCATCTCTTCTTCGTTGTAACCGTTCGGACCGGTCTTCGAGTCATGATTGTAGCAGTTAAACGCAAGCTGATACTTAAGCGCATCGCATGTAACTTCCTCGCCGTTGAGCACCTGCTGTGCCTGCTGACGAAGCTCAAGCATCGCAGCCATACCCGCACCGCTTGCCGCCTGATAAGTACTGACGATCATCCTCTTTACCGGATTGGCCTTGTGCAGCGGCCAAACGGGAACTATAGCGATGATCGTAGAACAGTTCGGATTTGCGATAATACCCTTATGATCTTTGATCGCATCGGCATTGATCTCCGGAACCACCAAAGGAACATCCGGGTCCATCCTGAATGCTGATGAATTATCCACAACAACAGCTCCTGCCGCGACTGCCGCCGGAGCGAATTCCTTGCTGCGTCCACCGCCTGCCGAGAACAGAGCGATATCCACGTCGGCAAAACTGTCTTTGGTCATCTCTTCTACTGTATATTCTTTGCTCTTGAAAGTGATCTTTTTACCAGCCGAACGGCTGCTCGCAAGCATTTTTATCTTATTGAACGGGAAATTACGTTCTTCAAGTATCTCAAGAAACTCCTGACCGACAGCACCGGTAACACCGGCAATAGCAATATTTTTACTCATCTTTAACTCCGGTTAATATTAAGGGTTTATTTTTACAGCCGAGTAGTATACTCATTTACCAGCAATTATGCAATCCCCCAGCGGACATTTTTGAAACCAAACAAGCTGGAACATCCACTCTAACTCGATAAGTACTTACCTTATAATAACTTAAAGGATCCGCACTTGCCTGTTGTGACACTAAACCAAAAAAACAGTATCAATCTCCACCAAACCTGTATATCCTGTGCCCTTTCTCAAAGACCAGCGTATACCACAACTTCCAAAGGCGATCAAATTGACACAATTAAAATACGACCACATAATATGGGACTTTAACGGGACACTCCTCGATGATGTCTGGCTCTGCGTCGAGGTGCTCAACCATATACTCACCACTTATGGCAAAGCGATAACCAGCAAAGATAAATATCTCGACCAGTTTGTTCATCCCGTCATCGACTACTATACTGCCCTTGGATTTGACTTTGACAAGGACTCGTTTGACGACATCGCTGTCCTCTACCACGCCGAATACGACCGACGCTGCACAGAATGCTCTCTCTATCCGAAAACCGAACAGACCCTCATCGCCCTTTCCGGGATGGGCTTTACGCACTCCGTACTCTCAGCATATCAGCAGCACCGGCTCGAAAACGCCCTGAAGCATTTCAAGATCGATCACCACTTCCGAATTATCGCAGGTCTGGACAACTACTACGCGCACAGCAAGATCGAGCGTGGGATCGAACTTGTGAAAGAACTAAACGCTAACCCGAAACGAACCGTCCTGATCGGCGACACAGTACACGACTACGAAGCCGCCACAGCAATGGGCACTAACTGCATACTCATCGCCAACGGTCACAACCCGGCAGAGAAATTAAAACAATGCGACGCCATTGTAACAGACTCGATAAGCAACGTAATCTTTTTACTCACTTAGTTGAGCTGAAAGACGGACAGTTTGAACGATTTAAAATATTGAGGTTCAATAGGATTCCTTGTAAATATTAAAGTAAGTTTTTTTGTAAGCAAAAACAACGATCATGGGAACTTTTCCGAGTCATTGAGAGTTCTAAAATAAAGTGGCCGGACTTCAGTGGCAGATTCATTCATATTATTTAAGGAGTAATGTATGGATTTCAAGAGAATATTTTCAATAGACTGGTTGAGGATCTTAAAAAAGTTATGGCTCGTTCTAAGTTTCATAACCATACCTTTCATGTGTTTTCATTTCTGGGATGCCATTACCTATTTGGACAACACGGGACAAGAAGAAATACCACAACAAACCATGACAAACTATCAACTTAAAGCTTATAATGCAATTACCCAGATTCTTATAGAAGATCGTATCCCGGATGCTAAGGGCTGGGCTCATGCAATCGTTCAATACTCACCGACTTCTGATCCAGGATATCTGGCGTTAGTGATAGCTCAAATCCGAAGGGAATCACATTTTAATGCACCAGACCTCGAATGGCTTTTCGACAAAATTGTTCCTGAAAGCGTACACAATATGGGACTCCCTGATCCGGTATCGACGATTGGTCCTATGCAAATCAAAAAAGGGCATCTTCAGAATATTACAAACCAACCTGACCAGGGGCAGCTCAAGAAAGACTCTTGTGATATTGACCGTGGAGTCCAGGCTGCAGTTCTGTTTCTGGACAACATAATTAAAGATTATTATCCTTCCAGACAGATAAAAGGCTGGGCCTCCTTACGAGGAAGAAGAGGCTATACTGTCACGGATCAGATCAACTATTTGCATAGCTGGGACGAAAAAGAGTTTGTCGATCGCCAACACAAAGCATCTTTCCAGAAAATGCTCTCTGATCTGACAGAATCACCACTTGTCCTGGATGGTGTAACAGGAGATAAAACCATAAAGGTATGCAGGAAATTCTCCACAATCTTACCTCCTGATGACCAAAGAAAATTTACCGAATCACTCGAACATGAATTGACAATATTAAAGGCTGCGGATTTTCTCGAATCATTTAGCTACCAGACAGTCAAGGCAGAATGGGAGTCTGTCTTTGGTTTAAGCCGTGATATGATTTTTCCAAGACTGAGCCATGACCCAAAACTTGTTTTCATTTTTGCCGACTACAATGTTAGAAAATATGCATCAAGACTGGCTGCTATACAATATATGATAGCTGAATTACTGGAAATTGAACTTAAAACCGATGGAATCTATGGCCCAGAAACGCGAGCAGCTTTGAACAAGTTTGTCGGCACATTGGACATGAAACCGGAAGTAAAAAAAGACTTCATTAAACTGATTGAGAAGCCTGGAACCAAAAGGACATGGCTCATTTCACGCATACAGTACCATGCTTCAAAACAATGGACCAACAAGCATCACTCCAATCCACCATTCGCAATTATCCCGAACATAAATACCCATAGGATAACCCAAAAAATTAAAAGGTTGCCAAGAATGCATGTCAAAGATTATGTTATTGGAAGTTGTACCTTTTTCGAAGATTACTACGCCAGACTAAACAGAAAACTACATAAATTCTAACTTTACA
>DAOWHR010000420.1 GCA_030641315.1 Anaerohalosphaeraceae bacterium
ATTGACGATGATCTCGAACACGCATTCGTCATCGTCCGACAGATCGAAGCTTATCACGTCTGTAACAGTATCCTTGTGCAGATATTCCTTGTGCACCTCTACGATTTCAGTATCGGAGACAATTGCAACACTTACGCTGACATTATCGTCATCGCTGAAACGTTCGACCACACTGGTTGCAAGTTCGGCAAGTCTGGCTTGGTCAAACTCTACAGCCTGACACTGACAACTCATATCTACAACGATCCCGCTCATCTTTACTGTCCTGATTTTTTATTTCCATTATCATCATTTTCAAGTTCATCTTTAGCAGGATAGGCAATCCTTCCATGGTGGTGAGCGGCGAGTGATTTTGAGATGCTGGCTTCGATCAGATGCAGTTCTCGAAGTGTCAGATCACACTCGTCAAGCTGTCCGTCCTGCAAACGTTTCATGGCCATGTTGTGAACAAGCGTCTCGATCTTTGTGGGTGTTTGATCTGTCAGCGAACGAGTGGCGCTTTCAGAGCCGTCAGCGATCATAACGATAGCCGCTTCTTTCGTGCGGGGTTTCGGACCGGGATAACGGAACTCGGATTCCGAAACAGGCATTTCCTTGTCACCCTGCTTCTTTTTCGCTTCGTTATAAAAATACTCTATCAGGGTAGTCCCGTGATGCGTTTCAATGAACTGACGCAGCACTGCGGGGAGTCCGTATTCTTTGGCGATCTCAATGCCGTCTTTGACATGACCGACAATAACAAGTTGACTCATAGCAGGAGACAACTGGTCGTGCCTGCTGACCGAACCCATCTGGTTCTCGACAAAATACGGAGGTTTGTTTATCTTGCCGATGTCATGGTAATAGGCCCCCACCCTGCAAAGCAAGCCGTTGGCACCGATCGATTCGGCGCCCGCTTCTGCGATAGACCCGATCAACAGACTATGACTGAATGTTCCCGGAGCTTCCATGGCAAGCTTCTTAAGTAACGGCTGATTGGCATCACTGTAGTCAAGCAGCGTCATACTCGTTGCGATACCGAATACTTTCTCTATCAATGGCAGAAAACCCTGTATCACCAGACCGACCGCTACCGTAATCGCTGCGGCAGCACCGGCCGACATGAATATCTTCCCTTTGGGCATGTCCTCTATAAAACCAATTCCGACAACGACCAAAAATACCACGATAGCAGCAACAGTAGTAACCTCGATCAGCTTCATGCGTGTGCGTATCTCTTTCAACGAATAACAGCATGTAACCACCCCGGCCATCATCGCAAGGAACAGCTTTGTCGCCGCCACATTCTCATAAGTTGCAAGGCACGCGATCACGCAGTAGAACAGGGTCATCCCAATCGCAAACCGCTGGTTATAAGCTATCGTAAGAATTATCGCGCTGGTAACCGCCGAACCTGTGGCGAGGTACGTCCATTCGGGCCACAAAGATGTTACCTTGGTCAACAACAGCAGGACCAGAAACAATCCGAACAGCGCGATCATACGGGTAGGCCTGGCTATAATTCGATACTGATAATGATGGATATAGATCGCGCCTCCAGCCGTTATCAACAGCACGACCACAGATAGTGCTATTATATGCGAATAAGGTTTCCAGATATTTCCGAACAGAGTTCCGTCAGACACATCGACACTAAGGATAGTAACGGCCCCGACAACAAACAATGTCAATACCAAATATGCGATCGGAAGGGCGCCGTTCGCCAGTTCGCTCATTCGTTCGAGACGTTCTGCTGACATGGTATCTCGAACATGTTTACGGCGTGCTGATATTTTTTTCTTTTTCAATACCATCTAACGAACCTCGATCCGGTTATTTATTATTTCGCCTGTTCTTGCAATCATAGGCCTGAACAATGTTCTGAACAAGGCTGTGCCTCACAATGTCATCCTTGGCAAGCTCTACAAAACCGACTCCTTTAACGCCTCTTAGGGTACTTCGGGCGTCATCCATTCCGCTTTGCTGACCTTTTGGCAGATCGACCTGTGTAACATCGCCGGTAACGATCATTTTGGAACCGCGTCCAAGCCTGGTCAAAAACATCAGCATTTGCGACGGGAGTGTGTTCTGGGCCTCGTCGCAGATTATGACCGCTTCATTAAGGGTTCGCCCCCGCATAAACGCAAGCGGAATAACCTCGATAACATCCAACTCGATAAACTTTCGCATCTGACCATAGTCCATCATGTCCTCAAGACTGTCAAACAAAGGCCGAAGATAAGGGTTGACCTTTGCCGCAAGATCGCCGGGCAGAAAACCAAGTTTCTCCCCTGCCTCAACAGCAGGTCTGGCCAATATGATCTTTCGTATCTTACGTTTCTTGAGCATCGAAACCGCTACGGCTACGGCAAGGTAAGTCTTGCCTGTTCCGGCAGGACCTGTACAAAACGTCAGATCGTTCTTCAACATCGTTCGAATATATTCAAGCTGCCCTTTTGTAAAAGGCTCGATGACCCCCCGGTGAGAAAATACCTCGATCGTATCATTCCTGGCAGGTTTGATACGGCTGAGCGACTGGGAAATTATCTCTTCGAAATCGTCTTCTGTGAGAACACCCCGGCGATCCAAACGGTTCTGCATGCGGTTGATTATATCGGCTGCGTCACGAACCTGCTGTTCTTTTTCTCCGGTGATCGTAACGATCCCGTCACGAACCGTAACCTTGACATCCATCTTCGCGCGAAGCGCACGAATATATTTGTCAGCGGGGCCGAAAAGGTCCCCGTTTTGTGCGTCAGGCAACAGCTTAATTCGAACTTCCACGAAGAAACAAATCCTTAAACAAACTCAATTACTTAACCTAGTGCTGTGTCCTTGAAATAATGTCTGGTGCAGCTTGCAGCAAACTAATATCTGCGTCCAATGCCTGCATCGCCAATGCTTTGACATTGACTGCTTCGGCCTTGAACACATCTATCAGTTCGGTGCGGCGTTGACCGGACATTCTTCGGCGGACAAAGCACTAGCTGCAAACTACTAAAAAAAACGCGTACGCTATCGGAGCCGTCGCAAGCGGTGAATCTATTATATCAAGAACACCGCCAAAACCCGGTACACTGTTTGACGAATCCTTCTGCTGAGCGTCACGTTTTATCATCGACTCAACAAGGTCTCCCAACTGGCCGAATACACCGAACATTCCGCCGAACAAGACGGCAAAGGGCCATGGCATTATACCACTATATTTTACGAAAACAACAGACACTATCACAGCAAACAAAACAGCGCCGCCCAGGCCTTCCCAAGTCTTGCCAGGGCTTATTTTGGGAGCGATCTTATGTTTGCCGAACAGCCTGCCAATCGCATAAGCACCTATATCAGAAGACTTTACAACACACATAAACATAAGCAACGTCCAAAGTCCGAATTCGATCCGGATGCCGAGAACAAAGCTGCTCAAAAATCCGAGATACATCATCGACAGATAGTTCACACCGCAATTGATTATCGTGCCAGCCGTACCAAAACGTCTGGCCTGGTAGAAAAAAGTCCCAAGCAGTAAAAATGCGCTGACCAGCACAACATAATAATAATGAAACATCAGGCTGTCAGCAGCAAACTGTTTGATATACCAGCTCATCGCAAGCATGGCTGAACCAGCTATCGCGAGAGGAGTAAACAGAACCGCACCGACACCTTTGACAAGCGATCGCATCTCCAGCTGAGCCGGCACAGACAAAAGCAATAACAACACTGCCAACAATGTACCCTGGATATTGCTGTCAGCAACGTCGCCGCTCAACGAACCGTCGATCCATCCGTCAACAAGCAACAGGCCGACAAACAACAATCCCATCAAAATCCCAAAGATCAATCTGTATTTAAGCATATTCGATAAAGGTCCTGTTCAATAGCTCATGCAGTTGAGATGTATGATGCCAATGTCTCATCAGCAAACGGGCTTATTATCTGTAACATCACCAAAACGTCTGCTTCGTTCGGCAAAAGCAAGAATTGCCTTATCCAATGCGGCCTTATCAAAGTCAGGCCAATATGTATCCGTAACGTAGAACTCGGCGTAGCTGAGCTGCCAAAGCAGGAAATTACTGAGCCTTAGCTCACCGGAAGTACGAACCAACAGATCGGGATCGCACAGTTCTGATGTATTCAGATGGTCACTAATGCACTGCTGATCGATCTGGTCCTCAGTGAGCTTGCCGTTTTTGCACTTTTCGGCGATAACACGAACCGCGTCAACGATCTCAGCGCGTGAACCATAGTTCAGTGCCAGACATAACGCCATCCCACTATTTTTGCTGGTCATTTCAATGGTACCATCAAGAGCATTCAGGACTTCCTCAGGCAGCCGCTGACGCTGACCGAGATGAACAAGCCTGACATTATTGTTCATCAGCGTTTCACGCATTCCTTCGAGATACAACGCGTAAAGACCCATCAGAAACTCGATCTCTTCTTTGGGTCTCTTCCAATTCTGCAAGCTGAACGAATAAAGTGTCACGCACTCTACCCCGCAGGACACACAGTGCAGGGCGACCTCTTCAACCATCTGGGCGCCTTTGCTATGGCCATGAAAACGGGGCAGGCCACGCTCTTCGGCCCACCGGCCGTTGCCATCCATGATGATGGCTATATGACGCGGTATCTGATTTGCATCAATGCCAAACCTCAGGGCGGTTGCTATTCGCTTTTCTTCAAAACTCATTTCCAATGAAACACCGTTCCTTAATTTAAAATGACTACCGTCTGAATATTGCCTGGCTCCGCTTCGGTCCGACACCAACTATAGTAACCGGAACCTTTACGATATCTTCGATAAGAGCGATATAGCTCTTTGTCGTCGCCGGCAGGTCCTCATATTTCGTAACACCCGAAATATCCTCATCCCAGCCGGGCACTGTCTCATAAACACACTCAACCCGTGCAAGCTCATGTGCGTCGCTCGGGAAGAAAGTCGTCTCAACTCCGTCAATCTTATAGGCTCGGCACACCTTCAGTTCCTTCATACCCGCAAGCGTATCAAGATGCATCATCGCGATCTCATTTATGCCTCCGATCCGCGCCGAATAAGAAGCCGCAACAGCGTCAAACCAGCCGCAGCGACGGGGCCTGCCTGTTGTCGTGCCGTATTCATGGCCCTTTTCGCGGATCGTATCGCCGATCTCGTTGTCCTGCTCACTTGGGAACGGGCCTGCTCCAACGCGCGTGGTATAGGCCTTGACCAGGCCGATAAATCTTTCAACTCTTTGAGCCGGGACACCACAGCCTGCGCCCATTCCCAAGGCACTGGAGTTGGAACTGGTAACGAATGGGAATGTCCCGTGATCAAGGTCGAGCAATGCGCCCTGGGCGCCCTCGAATAATATATTCTTACCAGCGTCGATCGCACTGTGCAGATGTCTTGTCGTATTGCAGACATAGCGCAAAAGCTTATCACGATACGCCAGACACTTGGCGAACAACGCCTCGATATCTATCGGCTCAGCGTCATATAGTGCGCCGAACAGTTTGTTCTTGTAATCGGCCGTACGAGTAAGCTTCAGCTTCAAATCGTCCATATCCCTGAAATCCGCCATACGGATCGCGTAGCTTCTGCCGATCTTATCAGCATAACAAGGCCCTATCCCGCGGATGGTCGTGCCAATCTTGTTTTTGCCGAGTGAATTCTCACGAAGCTGATCTTCCATCTTGTGATAGTCGAGCACAACATGAGCGTTCTCGCTGATAAACAATCGTCCCTCAAGGCTTATTCCGCGACCGTTAAGTCCATCGATCTCACCTCCGAGTATCTCAGGGTCGACCACAACACCGTTGCCGATAACACACTCAGTTCCGGGCCGAACGGCACCGCTGGGCATGATATGCAACGCAAACTTCTGATCGCCTATTATTACGGTATGCCCGGCATTTGCTCCGCCGGCATAACGGACAACTATGTCACTTTGCTCGGCAAGAATATCAACAACCTTACCCTTACCTTCGTCGCCCCACTGCAATCCAACCACACAACAATTCATCGAATTCAATACCTTTCAAACAGTTAATCCGTTAAATACTTTCGCTTGCCAAACCTGCAAGTCCGATCAGCTTATCTTTGCAACGATAACGTCAAGCACCTCTTCCAGACCGTCATATTTCCTGTCACTGATCTTTAACTCCTTTTCACCTTCGCCGCTCTTGTACGTTAAAATAAAATAACCCTTTTTCTCGAAATGGGTCTTGTTAAGCTTTTCTACAGCGTCATAAGCAATGCGCTGGCCGTTGACAACCAGACCTTCATCATCAGCGACAATCTTCTTATTTTTTATAACCAGAAAATACGCCCCAATCGCCAGTGCACCAGCGACAAAGAAAGGAGGAACTTTTCGGTTAAATTCCAGATTGCCGTCAAAGGTACCATCTTCCAGCGTATGCTCCGTTTTATATTCTTCGTTAAAATACCCGTCATACGCAAACCAACCTCCCATGCCAAGAAACGCAACAATGAAGATGACCAGGTTATTCATTTTAAACTTACTGATAGGAGCAACAACTTCCATGTCTTAAACCTCTCAATAGAATTCCATTTACTTTACACTAAGGTTACCTTCTCTGCGCGATAGCGCTGCTGATAGGCTGTATGAAATTCGTCACCATCTTGTCAGCCATCAGGTTTTCAGCGATTGCGCACTGATCGACAAAAGAACTCGCCGCATCAAACCTTTCGTTGGGCGACGGATACCTGCGTATCGTAAAATACAGACTGATCGGTTCGCAGTCTTTGTACCTTTCGTTGCGAATATCGAACACGCTGGTCCTGGACTCGATGGCGATGCGGGCCTGTGTACGAAGATCCTTGGTAAGACCGATCACAACCGATGGAGAAAAACCTATCGCACGGCTGCCCGGCAGATCAAGCATCGACCCAAAAGCTGTCGAACCGAAGAACGCCTCACTGATAACCTCGTCATGGTTGCCGCGGCAATCAAAATCCATCGTAAACGAAACATCCAGCGATGCAACATCCAGCCCGCTTACGCCAAGCATATATGGAGACAGGTCGAGCACACACTTGTGCAGATCATAAGCGTCATTCATATCTTCAGGATCAGCGCACCCCGAGCAGATTCTGTCAAGTTCCAGCGAAACATACCGGTACTTATTGCCGCCGCGTTCCTCTTCAAGACAGAAATCACCCGAATCCCGGCGGTAGAAATTACCCATCGCAGGGAACTGCTTTCCGACACGCTCAAAAAACGTCAGCACCGTATCACGCTCACAAGGCAGATCAAGCTCTGTATTGACATGCATATCGCAATAGAACGCATCACACAGCGAACTGTAACTATTAATCATAACTCACCTAGAAACAACAACTTACAAGGGATTCCATAAATAATCACACAGCACACAGCGCGCATGAAAACCCATAATCAGGCATCTATTGTCTCATAAAAACCCCCCGTACACAAGTGATAAAACAAACAAAATATACATCTCCCCAGCCAAGCCCAGAATATCCACCTGCCGCTGTCAGGCCTTGGAGCTGCCCCTAATCCTTGAACCCCTTCATCCAGTCAGGCCACGTCGGCAACGTCTCACTAAGGTCATACTGCTTGTGCCATTTCAGATCCCACAAACCCTTAAGGTTGACCCTGTCAACATGGCCGTCCATAAAGCAGACACCGATACCGCCCTGATGCCGGTTGACATTGAACCTCTGCTGTGAATATTGATAAGTTCCGCGGGTATTATCTTCCGGGTCCTGTGCCGGGTCGCTGCGTCGTTTGGGCGTACCTCCCCATCGCCAGCCTTCAAGGAACAACGGAATGCGAGCGGCCAGCGGAGAATCAAGCTTACCCCATGTCTTATCCGCCTCAATTTCCCAGACGTTGGTCTGAATGTTATAGCACCAGTTATTGATCGCGTAGCTGTTCTTGCGAATCTCATTATCCTCAGTGTCAAAGTACTCCCACGCCCGCCTTCCAAGCCGCGTTTCACCATCATTTTCGCTTTTGGTAGCGTTGGGACAAATGCACATCTTCTTGCCAAGATCACCATAGTACGGCCTAAGCGAGAATATCCAGGTTCCTCCACCAGGTGACGCTGAGGTTAGTGCCGGCATTAGTTTGCCATAGTTGTCGTTTGCGTACAGATGGAACACATAGCTCCACTGCTTAAGATTGGATCGGCACATAACCTCACGACCCTTCTCCTTGACCTTTCCCAGCGCCGGCATAAGTATCGCAAGCAGCAACGCGATAATAGAAATTACAACCAACAACTCTATCAGTGTAAACGCCTTTTTACTTCTGTTCATTAGTCACTCCCATATCTATATTATTTCCACTTTGCTGTTATCTAATTTATCTAAACTTTGGTGCCAGCCGAGCACTTGCCCCAAAGTTCTTTACAAGGACTGAATCTTCTGATTTGAAACTTTCAACATGCCCATCCATGTAACCGGCGTTGAGCTTTGCCTTTTTCAGGACTTCGGTTTGCGTGCCTACTTTGACGTAATAGGGCAGACTTTTACTGCTGTCAGAGAATCTGTGAGAACTGTACCATGCCGCAGAAGGGGAATTCCAAATTAAGTTGGCATAATTCGCAGTGAGGTAAAATAACGAATCCTGAACTACGAGCGAATTCCTGCTGCTGATTTTCCTGGGGGCTATAAAATCACGATAATTTTTATCTACTGCTATTGACTCAGAATGATTATAGCCCTGGTAGTTCCATAAAAGCATGTAGCTCGAGTGGAGGGACGCATACCCACCTGTTCGGTAAAACTCACCGTAAGTTCCCTCTGGGCTATACCTCGAACCAACTGGAGGCCACGGAGAGTCATTCTTTATCGGGGCCACTTTGCAGTTGAATACTCCAACATCAGGAAGATACGTTCCCAGATATTTGCCTGCATAATGATAGTTTGGACTAGAAGTGTTTGCTACAAGACCAAATTGATTCAAGTTCCAGTTGAGAGCGGTAGGTCTGTGATAGTTTGTGCTTGATAAACGGGACGGCGAAGGAGGCAGTTTGCCGGTTGCATCATCATTAGTATATAATATAAGCCCCAGCACTAACTGATGCTGATTCGATGCACAAACAACCATTGCGGCCTTTTCCTTGACCTTTCCCAGGGCTGGCATAAGTATCGCAAGCAGCAACGCAATAATAGAAATTACAACCAACAGCTCAATAAGTGTAAAACCTTTTTTACCAGTAGTCATTTCACAATCTCCTATACAATAGCCACACAATCTCTATTGACACTTCTATATAAAGTATACACCACAGAAAATGCTTTTCAACAATAAACCGCAACCATAATGGATACCGATGCCCCTGAAATATCCAACAATACGCATTTTTCGGTTGAAACACATCAATTTATCCGTATAATCAGCACCATGGCACTGCGACTGGTTGAGATATTTTTACCGAACGAAAAACAGCAGGCACTTTCGGAACTGTTGGATCCGATCGAGTCGGTCAACACTGTCCAGGCCGAACGCGGCCCGGAGCTTACCCACGTTAAGCTCATTATGGACGCCCAGCAGACCGAGGACCTACTCGATAAACTCGAAGCGGCCTTTGCGTCTACCCCGGGGTTCCGCATCGTCATCGTCGCGGTCGAAGCGACCATACCTCGCATAGAAAAGCCAAAAGAAACCGAACCCGAAATAAAACAGCCACTTGCCAAAAAGTTGCAGTATGCCCGTGTCAGCCGGGAGGAACTCCACAATGACATTCTCGAATCAAGCCAACTGTCATGGCTGTTCGTGGTAATGGTCGCCCTGTCGTCAGTGGTAGCGGCCATCGGATTACTGCGAAACAATGCCGCTGTAGTGATCGGTGCGATGGTGATCGCGCCTCTGCTGGGACCCAATGTAGCTCTGGCTTTGGCATCGACGCTGGGCGATGTCGAACTTGCACGAACCGCACGCAAGTCAAACATCGTCGGCATTGCCCTGCCGCTGGTCCTTGCCGCACTTACGGGCATGATATTTGCGAACGGGACACTGTCGCAGGAGATCATGTCACGAACAGAAGTAAACCTGTCCGACATTGTTCTGGCACTGGCGGCCGGCTGCGCGGCGACGCTAAGCTTTACGATGGCCATGTCCGGGACGCTGATCGGCGTTATGGTAGCGGTCGCCCTGCTGCCGCCGCTGGTAACGTTCGGGATACTGCTGGGCTGCGCCGAATGGCAGCTGGCCCTCGGTGCGGGTCTGCTGTTCGCAACGAACCTGATCTGTATAAACCTGGCAGGAGTGATGACATTCCTGGCTCAAGGAGTACGCCCGCTGTGGTGGTGGGACAAACAACGTGCAAAAAAGGCGACAAAACAAGCAATGATAACATGGCTCATCTGCCTGGCAATACTGATAATCCTGATAATAGCATCGCAGAAATGGATACTGAAATAAGTAAGCATATAAATCGCTATTACCTTTGACTATATTTGACTTTTAGGAAAGTTTGTATGTCTGGATACTTTCTGACTCAAATTGAGAGTCTCAAGAACATGTTGGTCGCAACTGCAACGGGAGGTACTGCATCTAAAACTGAATACAAACAGATTAGATCAGAGTTAATTAGCAACAACTCATTAAGCGATAAATTACCTGATTTTATTAATACCTGCCGAAGCCTTGATGAGTTCTGGGGATTCATCCAACCAAAAATTAGTACTTATCGTGAACGACGAGAATTTCTACGCTTAGAATTTCACCCGATATTATTATTTCTAGAACAGTCCTCACACACCCCATCCGATAGCGTTAATAATGAAAAGCTTATTGCAGTTGATTCAGCGTCTATACAGACTGCATGGCACAAAGCTCTTGAAAGACGTGTTTCTGACCCTGAAGGTGCAATTACCTCAGCACGTACTTTGCTAGAAGCAGTATGTAAACATATATTGGAAGAGGAAAATATTTCGTATCAGAACAAAGATGATTTGCCAAAGCTGTACAGCATTGTGGCTAAACACCTTAATCTATCACCAAGTCAACATACTGAGGAATTATTTAAACAAATTCTTGGTGGATGCCACTCTGTCGTGCAGGGTTTAGGGGCACTGAGAAACAGTCTCAGCGATGCACATGCAAGGGGTAAAACCGGGGCTCGTCCCTTACCGAGACATGCGGAATTGGCCGTGAATTTAGCAGGAACAATGGCGACATTTATTTTATCAACTTGGGAACAAAAACAAAGTTAATACTAATTGTGATAGATGCTTTAAAATATCAAGGAGAGTTTTCGATGTCGCATTATATGCTGGATTCACAAAAGATCCTTAATACTATCGGTCTTTTGAAAAAGCGGATTGAGGAGCGTTTTCCGGGCGGTGGGCTTGGCCGTGTTTGTGGTGAACTTAGACAGATCGCTCTTCAAACCGATGAGACGATCGAGACCATTCAGCAAAAAAGGTATGGCTATCGCATGTTGATCTTTATGTTTGTTTCTGCGCTGCTCGTTATAACGTATGCGGGCCTGAGCCAGTTACGTGCGGGCAAGGAAAACATCACACTGATCGATATGGTGCAGGTTCTCGATGCGGGTTTTAACGTCATACTTCTTATCGGCGGTGCCGTCATATTCCTCGTCTCGATAGAGAACCGAACCAAACGACGGAAAGTGATCAAAGCTGTCAACGAACTTCGGTGCCTGGCGCATGTCATCGATTCCTACCAACTGACAAAGGACCCCTGCTACCTGGAGAGCAACGTCATACGAACAACGCATTCACCCGAGCGGAACCTGAACAGCTTTCAATTAAGCCGCTACCTGGACTATTGCTCAGAGATGCTCTCGCTGGTCAGCAAGGTTGGATTCCTCTACGTCCAGGATTACCACGATTCGGCAGCAGCAGAATCGGTCAATGACCTCGATGATCTGACAAACGGCTTGAGCAGAAAGATATGGCAAAAGATCATGACGATCGACAAGGAGCCGGAGACAAGCTGACCAGTAATGTTGCTGATCGGCCTGTAATGGACCATTGCAGTTCCCGGCCCTTCGGTCTGCCAATGTCTGTCTGAACTATAATAATGCGGCAAAGCTCAATTTTACTTGCAAAAAGAGCCGTTAGCTTGCATAGATATGCGGTAATTACTGCCTGGAGAGGTGTCGGAGTGGCTTATCGAGCTGGTTTCGAAAACCAGCAATGAAATCCCTTTTTATTGTAAATTTTGCATTTTCAAGCACTTAACGAACAGCAAACATCGCATCTTTTATCAGATATTGCATCTATTTGGTTGTAGTATGGTTGTAGTTTTTCATTAAAAAACTATCTTGCTACGTAATAAGCCTAAAGGTCCATATTGAACAGCAATAGGATAATCGAGTAGACATAATATGGACCTTTTGCGCAGGCACACTTTGTATTCCCTGGCACCGCCGATTGAACTATTTGGCATTATAGTTGTAGAACGGTTGTAGCTTCGGATAAACTTTCCTATCCATTCCAGGTTAATGAAGGGACGGCAACAATTTTGAATTATCGCTTTTACGAAAGATAACTTTTCAAAGTGCAATCGGTGGATTTAACACTTTTCAGCAGTCCGATGAATGCTTGACAAGTACATAGCATACACCTTCTTCTTCATCTATAATTGCACATGATCCCGCCATTGAATAATCTTTGCTAATAGATCAGACTTGATCGTATTGAAGCTGGAATTATTGACCAGATTACTCAACTCATAGGGATCATCTTCCAGATCGAATAAGTGGGTCGGGGACCAGTTTGATTTGGAGACAGTTAATTTGTAATTACCATCACGAATCATGGCCCAACTGCCCATTTCAGAGAAAACAGGCCTGGGCGGCAACTGTCTTTGACCCAAAACCAAAGGAGCGAGATTGTTTCCCTCTGTTGTCGGTTCCTGTGGGAGACCTGCGAAACCAAGGCTTGATGGAAAAGTGTCTATGCCAGCTGAAACCAGATAATCAGAGACCTGCCCCTTAATACCACCAGGAGATCGAACGATCATCGGAACGCGTGTAGACTCTTCCCAATGTACGGTCTTGTTCTTTAACCCATGGCTTCCCTGCATGTCACCGTGGTCAGCGGTGAATATTATCACCGTGTTATCCCAAAGGCCAAGCTTCTTTAACTCCGCAAACAAGCGTCCTAAATTGGCATCTAATTGTGTTATCATCGCATAATACTGCCGCAAATACTGATCCAAATCATTTTTGTAATCATCCCTGCCATCAGTTGTCGTATGTGTCCCTGCACTGATAGAAGTGTAAGGATCAAAGGTCGGATTTGTCGTACAATTCGGCCTTCGGGTCGGAAGCAGATTTTCATACAACTTTTCATATTTCAACGAAGGTTGTTCGGGGTAGTGAGGGTTCTGGTAGGAAACTACCATAGCAAATTTCTTGTCTACCAGTTTCGCCAACCGTTCCATTGCTATATCAGTCGTCTCTTTTGTTCGATGGTCCTCAGTGGGAGCGGCAACTCCGTTCTCATCAAAGAACAATACACCGTCGATAAAGTCATTGTATGCTTCATATCCTATAAAGTCTGTAAATCCACCCCGCAGGTATTCAGCGACCGCTATGTTGCCGGTACCTCCCAAATGCCATTTGCCAACGTAAGATGTTCGGTATCCCCCATCATTAAAAGCATCAGCGAATGTTCTTTCGCCGGCTGGGATACGTTTTTGATTAACCAGAACATTAGTTTGCGAACCGTAGCGGCCTGTAAACATGCAGCACCTAAAAGGTGTACAGATCGGCGCTTCACTGTATGCGTTGCGAAACAGCGTGCCCTCACTGGCAAGGAAGTCAAGGTTCGGTGTTTTCACATCAGGATGTTCCATACAACCCATTGCAAAGCCATGCATTTGATCGGCAAAGAGAACAAGTATGTTTGGCTGTTTTCCAATTTTGATATTCAGTGAATTATTCGACAGGACAGTTTTAGAGATTGCAAGGACATCCTTTGTCAGCACAACCCCAGCGGCCAGCCCAATATTTTTCATAAAATTACGGCGATCCATTATTTTTCCTCTTTTGATATTAATAACTTTTTACTGATCTAATGAAGTCAACTCATCAACTATCACGGCAAAATCCGACAAGTCAATTCGGCCGTCTTCGTATGGGTCAAACGGTACAAATACAGGTTTAGCCGATTGATAGATATTGCCTTCGCCGCCGGCGGCAAGATGCAAAATTTCTTCCTGCGAGAGAGCGTAATCATACACACGCATGTTGTCCATTTTGCCGCTATAATATTCTTCACCATTCACATCTGAGCCAACAACGGATACACCTGTTGCCTGAATTGGATCAGATGAAACGGTGACCTGTGACACTAAGAAGCCATTTTTATATATCCTTAACAGGCTTTGAGCCGAATCCTTTACAAAAGCAAAATGGCTCCAGGTATCTACATAGTCGGTCGGATCGGAGTTACTATTATCCCAAATCAACGACTGCCAAGTTGATGAGTTTACACCAAACTCCACGGGATCAATATCGCATGGCCCGCCCTGAAGGTTACTGTACAGCCAGACTGATATGGATAAGTCACCTGTAGCACTCGAAAAGACACTACTTGGCAACTCTACGCTGAATGTCCCGTCAAAGACTAAACACCCACCCTCATATCCACCTGTACCCGCCCATACCGTTGCTGTTTCAGCGGTTGTGATCAATGTGCCATGATAGGCATTACCGGATGAATCCGAAATAGTCGAGCCAACCCCATCGTTCATCTCATAATGTGCTATTAAATGATTATTGTCCGGTGCGACAGCGTTAATATAATAACCGGAGGTTAACCAGTAATTTGCCAACATTACAATATCGCTAAAATCAATTTCACAGTCACCGTTGAGATCAGCAGCGGATTGAAATTCAGTAAGGATTCGACATTGGTACAATCTGATATCATCAATACAAACCGTTCCTGTCTCTGCTGAAGCTGATGGAATTTCATCGGCAATGCCAATCACAATCTTTGTTATCGCGGTCAGATCAATATTGCTGAATTGCCTGAGATCAAACAATACTTCCCTCCAATGGGTCGTTTGAAATATTTCCGTATTTGTCATATGCACAATTTCATCAATGCCATTGGTATCATACAATCTCAAATACAGACCGGGTGCGTCAGGACTGCCCTTGAACCATAGTGAGAGGTAGTCAAAATTGGCGGCTGTTGCCAAATCTATCGGACTGGCGAATGTTCGTTCCACTTCGGAACGATAAGGCAAACTGGAATTATCAAAGAAAAACTCCAAACAGCCCTCCTGGACATCCAGTATGTCGGCTCCGGTACCATTGGTCGAGCCATCTTTCCATTTTTCAGTCAACAAGTCAAATCCGCTTACGGGAACGTCAGCATATCGGCTATTACCGTAATAAGCCTCAAAGTCATCGATTATGACATTTGCAGAATCAGAAGTTGTAAAACTCCAGACAGGCCCGGCAGTAACACCATGCTCATTGACTTCATCAATCCGCCAGTAATAAGTTGTATTCCAAGCCAGGGATTGCGGAGAAAATGTATTTTCAGTCTGATTGCCCTTATACTCAGCTGTTGCTGGGTTTGCGTTTGTGCCAAAGTATACATCATGTGAATCACTGCCGCTACCGGCAACCCAACTTAAGGTTAAGTCCGGGTAGATGGATACATCTGGAGCTCCATGAGCGGGCTGGGGGGTGTTGGCAGGCTGCGGAGGAAAATCACCAGATTCATGTATGAGAACATTGCTGTAAACAGACTCTCCCATCGGGGAGGCAACATCGTGGTCGTTCACAAAGAAAAGATACTGCATCTGTCCCGTGTAATATTGGCCGATCGGGATTACATAGTGGCGTGTATTCGGTGCATAGGAAGCATAATCATTGAAATCCACAAGATAGGTTCCCGTTGCCTGTGTACCATACAACTTAAAACGGTTATCCTGCTGTATAACCAAATCTGCATCCATGCCGATGCAATGTTCCTCGCCCTGTATATCGCTCTGAAAATCAAATTCAAGCACCGTGTAAGGTGTGATGTCATAAGGGTACTGTATACCCTTCCAAACATTGCCGGTCAGGTGTAGAGCCGCACCGTCATCTTCGACCACAGCGGTTCCGGTGACATCCTGCGAACCGCCGTAACTCATGATCGTGTAACTATTGAAGTCAATCTCTGCCCAGGCAAAATTCGACATTAATATTACAGATAAAAAAAATAGAACTTTGTATTGTCTATACATCATAATTCATACCCTGATGAATAAAGGGCCAGCCAAGCTATATCAAGCCCCAAAACTTCAATTTTAAAATAACTATCACATACGCTCATAATAACATATCAACTGCGATCAGACAAACAACCGTTGGGCACATTGCTATGCCCAACGGTATAAATCAGCCTTTTATTTGCCGCTAAGGCAGGCAGTCAGGTACTAATCCGCAATCCATCCATAGTTTCGCGAATTTCGCGAAATCGCTCAGTGTGACCCTGCAATCGCCATCCAGATCATAGGTTGGCGGTTCGGCACATATTTCGCCACCCATTTCATTGGTATAGAGAAGTGCCATTTCAATCTCAGTCAGGGCATAATTGTACGCTCTCAGGTCGTCGATCATACCATTGAAAAATTTGGTATCACCACGGTTCATACCGACGGCTAACTGGCCAAAATTATTATCGCCAAAATTACCATAAAGAGTATATTCGCCATTATAGAATATTCTGGTTCTATCGCCGTCGTATGTCACACTTACCATGGTCCATGTATTTGGGTCCACTGCCGCCATACTGCCAGTGCCTGAGCCTTTATAACGCCAGCTGCCGGACCCTGACAGATCAAGCTGGAAATCGTTGCTGGAACTGTTATTGTTAAATATTGACGTATCAGCGACCTGTAGAGGATCGGCGGTCTGAGCCCACAGGGACACGGTGAATTGCGGCCAGACCGTCTCCTGGGCGAAGGCATGCACGACTTTGTCATCCACACCGTCCAATACAATCGCCTGCCCGATCAATCCATCAGTGTAACTGACAGTACCGAACTCGGTTCCATCATACCCATTGGCAGCATCGGTTGCGTCCCCGTCAAAGGGCCAATGTGCAAAGAGCCTTTTAACGATCAAAGCAGCGGAATCAGACTCTGCGATCTTGCCGTTTGAGACCAGGGTAACAATACAGTAATAGCTTCCTTCGTCAGGATCAACCTGGGCCGCTGGGATGGTATATGTTGCGGAATCGGTTCCAACCGGATCGGAGGTGTCTCCCGGCAAACCTCGATACCATTGATAACTCAAACCCTGGTCATCGCCGGTAAAGGGATTAGTTGCGACCACTGTAATCGAAGCTTCATCACCTGGAGATACATATAATTCTACCGGCTGGGTGATTATTTCCGGTACTGAAAGAATAGTATTGAAGGTCCATTCCATGCCCGTAATCGTCGCTGGGTCGTCCTTCGCCGAATCATTGACAGATTCATCGATACGCCATTTGTATGTTGTGTCTCTCAATAAGCCCGCCAAAGGATATGTTGTAGTTGCGACAGGGATTTCGGCAATAAAAAATAAATTCGGATCGTCCGGATCTGCAAGATTACCGTAGAGGTAATGTTTTGTGATGTCAGGATTAGCTATAGAGGGATCATTGGGGTCGGTACCGGTGTTCCAGCTCAAGGTCGGATTCAATTCGACATCCACTGTGCCGGAAGCAGGAGCCGGGTTCCATGCCCAGTCGTTGTATGTTACTTTCATGTCAGTAAAGGTCATACTGCCGATACCCGTTGTTGGATTTAACAGAGAAAATGTATTGAAAGTAGTCGTGTCGATCATTGTTGTAATCGTCGTTATAGTTTTATCATCAAATGACGCACTGATTTGATACTGAGTATCAGTGGTGCGAATGATCGTGAAAGTGAAAGTATAAGTAACACCTTCGGCCATGGCTGGTGCGCCCCCTGAACTTGACAAAGTGGTCGAGTTTGTACCGGAAACAGGGCTTGTTGCCCCTGATGTTCGACCTAACAGGTTTACTGTACCTCCTGGATTGGGCCAATTAACCCAATACCCGAATGTATTAAGAAATCCCGCGTCAGCATTATTGCCCGGAAGATTATTCTCTACCCTGATATCACCGTCATTGAACAAACCAAATCTTAACTGATTCGATCCGGTCACATCGTCATTCATAATAAGTGCAAAGTCCAGTGTGATCTTGTCGCCTACTGTATCAAGGCTTATATCCTGGAAGTAGGACCATACGGACCCTTTGGTTGCGCAAGTTACAGCAGGCGCTTCCCCTGTTCCCCAAGTGAATGTGTTGCTGTCAGTGCTTGAAAGAGTTGGTGTGCCGTACTTGGAACCTGTATACCATGTTCCATCCACGTCGATTGCCATGGCCGGAACACAAAAAGCTAATATCAATAGCAATGTAAA
>DAOWHR010000331.1 GCA_030641315.1 Anaerohalosphaeraceae bacterium
CAGTAATGGCGGCGTAGTTTATCCTGCTGTCTGTTCCTTTGAACTGTGCGTGTTCGATGACCATTGCTTCGAGTGGTGGATTGCCTGTTCTTTCTCCAAAACCGAAGATTGCGCAGTTGGCGGCGGAGCAACCATAAAGCCATGCTGTGGCGGCATTTACCTGAACCTTGTGCAGGTCGTTGTGTCCGTGCCATTCAAGCCATTCTGCGGGGAATCCGAGCTGACGGAGGCCGTGGATAAGTTTCGGTACGCTTCTTGGCAGTGTTGCGGATGGGTAGCTGACGCCAAAGCCAAGAGTGTCACAAAGCCGTATTTTAACAGGGCTGTTGTATTGTTGTGAAAGCTTAAGTAATTCGGAGGCGAATGGCAGGACGAAGCCTTCAAAGTCGGCGCGAGTTACATCTTCCAGGTGGCATCTCGGAATGACTCCGTTATCGAGGGATGCTTTTACGACATCGAGGTATGAAGCCATTGCCTGTGCGCGTGTTTTTCGTAGTTTGAGGAATATGTGATAGTCGCTGGCACTTGTCAGGATACCGGTTTCGGCAAGGCCCATTTGTTTTACGAGTTTGAAGTCCGATGCGACAGCCCTGATCCAGCCGGTGATCTCCGGAAATTTGTAATTTCTAGCCTTGCAAAGTTCAATCGCTTCTTTGTCACGTTTTGAATACATGAAAAATTCGCATTGTCTGATGAGTCCTGTGCCGCCATCGATGTCGTGGAGGAAGTCAAAGATGCGGAGTATTTGCTGTGGTGTATATGGCGGTCTGGCTTGCTGGCCGTCACGGAAGGTTGTGTCGGTAATCCAGATGTTGTCGGGGATGTTCATCGGGACGGTAACATCGTCAAAGTGAGTTTTTGGAAATTCGGTGTATGGGAAAGTATCCCTGTAGAGATTTGGTTTATTAATGTCCTGTATTTCAATTGTTTCTTTAATCACGATTATTCTCCAGTTATTAGTAGTACTATTGCTTTAGGGAACCTATATCATTGCCGGTTTGTTTGGGCGGCAAAAATAAATATATTTCTTATTCTGAAACACATTAGTTCGTACAGAGCCTCAATTATTTGAGGAAATAAGCCACATATCTAAGCTGTTGCAATAAAGACAATATTGCAGGCCTGCTGTCACTTTAATCTTTCGGACTAAGCCAGTTTTTCTAGTCAGGTAGTCAGAGCGATGTTTCTATAATGGTTTTATAGCAGAAAAAAGCGATTATAGCCAGAAGTATTTAAGAATTTATGTGATTAGGGCGTCATCTTGTTGTCACAGCCGTTTTTTTGAATAATAATTGAGGCTAATTAAGAGCCTTAGTTTGTGATTGGCATGGTTTGTTTTGGTGATTTGGTGGTTCAAGGCGAATGTGTGTATTCCGATAGCCTGGGTGTGGTTAGTAATCTTACCTGAAATATTTATTTTACATTGAAGAATATTTTGGAACAAATCCGTTCAAATTTAGTATAAGCGATTAAGCAGCAGAAAGTTATGTTTGTGGTTGTCAGGTGAAATCCTTTGACATATTTGCGAAAATATGTTATTATTTCCATGTGGGGACGTAATCATCTTCGGATGTGAGAAGGGTATGGAACAGGAATTTCCCAAGTGTTATCGGTCGTTTGCGGGCTGATATATTCGGAGTGTGTGTCTGTAATAATTTTGAAAGGAAGTGTGAATGGGGATCATCAGCAGAAGTTTAAGTGTATGCAGCGTGTTAGCTGCTCTAATGTGTGCTAATGTTTTCGCGGATACTCCTATTGCCAGAGACGATCTGCAACTTACGAAAGTGAATACGGTCTTGACGTGTTATCCGCTTGCCAATGATTCGGATGCCGACCCGGCGGACGTACTTTCTATACAGTCTTTTGATGCGAGCAGTGCTCAGGGCGGTACGATCAGCAATAACGGTAACGGTACATTGCGGTATACTCCTGCCAGTGGTTTTGCCGGCCTTGATACTTTTGGCTACATTGTTACGGACGGCAGCAACAGTGCAAGCGGGACCGTTAAGGTTAGTGTGAACGCCGCTTTTGATATTACCTCTGCCCGTAACAGCATAATGGCAGACGTTAGTACGCTTGGAAATCCAAGCGGGGCGAGTGGTTGTGTAGCATTTGGCCCAACTGCTTACAGTATTGCTCATTACGGCGGTGAGGATCGCAGCGATCCTGTTGTTGCGGCTGGTACTCTGGGGCAGGGCAGAGTTCTTGCTATGCCGGACCATCAGTGGCTTCGGATGAACAGTCTTGCCGATCAGGGTCAGACCGGGCAGTTCTATCTCAATGCTTTGACATGGCTAGCCGGTACCAGCAGCAAGGATATCAAAATTGTATGTACGAATGTTGACAACAATAATGCTGATGTGTGGTTAAGTGCAAGTGCACAGGGATTTACGAATGTTGTCAAGAGCAGTAATTACGCAGTCGAGCTTGCAGACGCGGATGTTCTTGTTGGGTGGCTTGGTTCGAGTATAACCCAGAGCGATGTTGATATTATTCAGGAATTTGCTCGCAATGGGGGCGGTTTATTTTTATCGGACTATGGCATTGGTTATGTCTGGTGGTGGAAGAGTACAGGTGTTGTAAACGCACCGGGTAACCGGGTGTTACGTCAGGCTGGTATCGGCTTTGCGAAAGAGGGCGGCGGTTCATTAAGTGTTGATGTATCATCGGGTCAGACAACGAGCGAAGATGTTATTGATATGCTTACCGATTCGAGCGGTTACAGCAGCGGCGACCTTGATATTGGCGGTACCGTTATGGGCCGCATCTTTGATATCCTGCCTGAAGGTGATACACTGCTTGCTCGTCTTGATGAGAAATTCTATGAGCGTATTGATACGATCAATCCTTCGCCGTCAAACAGGATATACAATTCGTTTGAGAAATCACTGCTGAGGCGTGAGTCGGCGCTGCTGTCCAACACTCCTGTCGATGAGATCGTTGAGCATCGGACAGCTGAGGCAGTTTACGGTGAGATACCAGTTGACGCAGAGCGTGTTACCCAGACTATCAGCTATAACGTTCCAGAAAAGGGTCTTGATACCCGCGGTAATAACAGTGTTATATGGTTGAGCACGGGTTTATATGCTGTGCCTGGCGAGATCGTGACGGTCAGTATCAGTTCATCGGTTATAAATAAAGGAATGAAGGTTAAGATCAACGGCGACTGGAACGACATTAGCGGTCGAGATTACTATCTCAGGATGCCGTTCGGTGTCAGCAGGGAGTATGCACTGAACAGTACGACTATTGAGACGGCTAACGCATTTGGCGGGCTGATATATATTGTTGTGCCTAAGAGTACAGTGCCTGGTGCATTCGATGTGACGATCGAGAACGCAATCGAAGCACCATATTTCATATTTGGCGAGCATAGTAACGAAGACTGGATCAACACGATACGCGATAAGCCAGCTCCATGGGGTG
This sequence comes from Anaerohalosphaeraceae bacterium, assembly GCA_030641315.1. Lineage (GTDB taxonomy): Bacteria > Planctomycetota > Phycisphaerae > Sedimentisphaerales > Anaerohalosphaeraceae > DAOWHR01. Next base: position 3,427 of record DAOWHR010000331.1, read on the forward strand.
AGATGGTTTGTGACAATATGATAATTTCTCTGTCCAAAGACAAGTTTGAGAATCTTGACAGGGCCGAAGAGCTGATGACGTTCTGGAATGACGGGGTTGCTGCTCAGGATGATCTTGCGGGTCTTGTCGGTCTTAAGACGAGACCTGAACGTATGTACAGTATGATCCAGACTACATGGGGCAGCGGTTACGCAGGGTATCCTATCGGTGCGTGGAACTGGGATTTTGCGAATTATGATTCTCTGGAGCTTGGCAACTGCTGGGGTCAGTATCATGAAACCGGACACCTGCATCAGAGCGGGTACTGGACGGACAGCAGGACAGGTGAAGTAACGGTAAACATTTTTTCGATGCGAGCTATTGAGGCAGTTTGTGATTCGGGGCGGGCCGCAACCGGCTGGGGGACCCAGTGGGATCCGTGGGAGCGAGTATCAAAGTATGAAGATTGCGGTGGATTTGATGCAGCTAGTCTTAGCGAGAGGCTTGCGATGTATAGCCAGTTGAAGGTGGCGTTCGGGTGGGATGCTTTTAAGAACGTATTCCAGACGTATCATGATGACAAGCAATCAAATCCAGGGGCACTTCCAGATAACGATCAGGAAGAATGGGATCAGTTTATGGTACGATTTTCCCGTGAAGTCGGATTCGATCTTAGTCCATTTTTTGTCGATTGGGAATTTGGCGTAAGTCAGGCTGCGATCAATTCGGTTAGTAATCTGCCTGCTTGGAACATGCTTGAAATATACGGTGAGAGCTATACGGTAAGCGGAGGCGGAAGTGTTGAGATCAGCAATCCTGCGTTGAATGATTATAGTTTTTACGGTGGTAAGGTTCTTGTCTCGGTCGAATCTCCAGAGCATGGTACGTTGACCGACAATGGCGGCGGCAATTACACCTATAATGCTAAGCCAGGTTTCTTTGGAATCGATACGTTTACCTATACGGTTCGTAATGGTTATAACAATATTTTTACGGGTGTGGTTACGTTAGATGTGATAGACAGCCGTGAAGGTCTTGAGGCTTACTATGCTTTCGATAACGCTAACAGCAATGTCAAATTCCTTTATGATATGTCAGCACCTGTAAAACATACTGCGAGTCCAAGAGGCCCTTCGACAGGTGTTGCGGGGTATATCGATGAGGCATTCGGTTTTGACGGTTCGACAGATTATGTTAATGTTCCGGCACTGAATCTGTTTTCGAATACTGTTACAATTACCGGCTGGATCAAGCGCAGCGGTTCACAAAACAGTTATTCAGGGATCATTTTCTGTAGAGGCGGAGTTACGGTTGCCGGTCTGAATTTTTATGGTACGACGAATCGGCTTGGTTATCATTGGAACAATGCGGCGAATACCTATAGTTTTAATTCGGGGCTTTTGGTTCCTGATAACCAGTGGGCCTTTATTGCTTTAGTTGTGGAGCCTTCTAAGGCTACTCTTTATGTAAACGATCAAAGTGCGGTGAATAATGTAAGTCACGGCATTGAAGAATTTAACGGAACGATGTATCTGGGCCGTGACAGTTCCAGCAGCAGGTTTTACGAAGGCAGTATGGATGAGGTTTCGGTTTGGAGCAGGGCACTTGCACCAGTTGAGATAGCGACGTTATACTCATCCGGTCGTGATATGATAAATGGATTGCCTGTGTTCGACGGCGATCCAGTTTTGGGGGCATGTCCAGGAATCCAGTCTAACGGGTTGAGGCAGGGCTGGTTCGGCCGGCAAAGCCGGTTTCAAGGGCTCGAAGAAGTCCACCCCGTTCGCCGCCACGGTCGCCGCCGAGCAGGCCGCCCGAGAGGTCGTTCACATGGGTCTCAAGCGGGTGC
>DAOWHR010000157.1 GCA_030641315.1 Anaerohalosphaeraceae bacterium
ACTGGAAGTAGTAAAACGCTTACTATTGAGAATTGCAGAATTCATGGCAATGAATGGGACGGAATTTACACAGTTTCGTCCACTTCTACAATTTTCAACTCTGTAATCTATCAAAACGGTTCTGTCGGCACCTATTACGGAATCAATCTTCTGAACCCCTCAGACAATCCCGATATTCACAACAACACGATTGTTGACAATATCAATGAAGGGATTCGTTTTGTCGGGAGTAATGCTCCTGATATTGTCAACTGTATTGTGTATTACAACGGCGGCGATTCACAACTTGCGGGATTAAATCCTGATGTTGTTGCTGACTACTGTTGTATTGAGGACTGCAACGAAATAGCGACCAACTCAAATTTCAACGACGAACCGGACTTTGTTTATGACTCTGCGCCTTACGGTTACTATCATATCAAATACGAATCTCCCTGTCGAAATGCCGGAGACAATACCTATGTTGGGCAGGATGAAACGGACATGGATGACGAACCGCGTATTGCTAATGACGCTTATGTGATTGTTGACATCGGAGCGGACGAGGTTGACTGCGAGGACACTAATGATCCAAACGACTGGACTTATGACGGCGTGATCAATCTGGAAGAGTTTGCGATGTTTGCGGATGCCTGGGCAGGACATGACTCGAATGATCCTGTTTTCGACCCTAACAGCAATGACTATAATCCGAATGTATTCGACCCGAATCACGCTGACTATATCAGTTCTGAACAAATAGCTAAATGGGAACCGTTCTATAATTTCGATGCTACCGGAGACAGTCAATATGCTATTGATGTTGCTGACTTTGCTGTATTTCTTGACAACTGGCTTTGGGAGGCGTGCTGGCATGGCAATTACTCCGAGGTGATGTATGCGATGGGCGGCGGTGAAAGTATGATGATGAGCATGGAAAGTTCGATACTTGTCGAGGCACAACCGGTTGAAAGTGTGGTCGATCCTGATGAAGTTATGAAGTTTTTGGAGGTTATCGCAGACGAGATGCTGGAGCAAAAGACGATAAAGAAAAAGGATTTAATTGACTTCATAAACGCTGTGGAAATATACCTTTACGACAATCAACCCTGATATTTTTAAACAATCGGCACAGCGAAACTTTACAGTATCTCAAGCCCGACTACGGTCACATCATCGATCTGGTCCGGGCTTTTTTTCTGCGCATCGGTGAGCCTGCCGAGTCTCTGGATTATCTTGCTAATGTCAAACTCGCTAAGTTCCATAAACTCATCCGTATAGATAAAGTTATTATCGTCATCAACATCGCCCACCAGGGACTCAAGCCCGTCGGAGTACAGAATTACCCTGTCGCCCTGTTGAAGTTGAATGGTTTCCTGACTGAACTGAGCCTCTTCAAACACACCCAGCAGTCCCCCTTTACTCTCCAGTTGTATCGGTTCTTTGCCATTACGCAGAATGATAGGATATGGGTGCCCGGCACGCGAACAGGTCAACTGCATCGTTTTGACATTCAGCAGACAGTAGCAGCACGTAGCGAACAGACAACCGCGGAGGTTTAGGTTAGTCATGTGCCTGTTAAGATTCTCGACGACATTTACCGGGGGAAATATACGGTAATCATTGCCTGTCGTTTCTCGCATATTCATCGCCTGTTTGACGAAGATCGTAAGCAGCGCCGCGGGCATCGAGTGGCCAACAGCGTCGGCAATATAGAAGCCGACATGCTGCTCGTCAAGCCGTTTGACATCATAAATATCTCCAGATACCCAGTCAGCAGGCTTGAACAGAACATCCCACTTGACCGAACTGAGCCGGGGCAGTTCTGCGGGCAGAAAGTCTCGCTGAACCTGCCCAGCCATTCGCATCTGCTGCGCCGTATCTTCAGCAAGCCCGTCAAACATGCCGTCCTTCGAACCTTTGTCGGAAATCTGCCCGGCAACACGCTTGCGATAAGCGACATTGCTTTCTATCCTGCCAAGCAACTCATCTATCGATGCGGATCTTATACACGACACAAGCTCAAAATCTTCGACTGGAAATTCGATCTCATTGTTCAGCAGTATCGCAGCTACATTAGACTCCTGCAGTTTCTTTATCATCAGGCAAAATTGCTGACGTTTGCTCCGGTCCATCTCACTGGTATCGACAACAACCGTTCCGATCAGATCGGCCTGTGATACCATATCACTGAATTCATCGATCGAGACCTTGTTCCAGACCAGATCTTTATCGTCAAGCGATGATCTTATCGCCGACGGCATAGTCTGCTGATTCGTAACAAAAACAACATCCAGTACCGATGTTTCAATTCCAATATCTGCCAGCAAATTCAATTCAGTCATGCTTTCCTCATGCGATTAACACTAACGCCGCCGCAAACTTATTATAGCGGAGGCTGCTATGTGTCTTTCGGCCTGAAAGCAACGACGCATTACCGCATTCGCATCAGCGAGGAAAGATAAAATAGATGAAACCCATGAATTGACAGATGCCCCAAACACCCCGATAACAGCATTAATATCAGCATCAATTACAGAAATTCACACAAAGTGATATTATTGATGACAGAATTTTCCCAGCCGCAAATCAAGTGGTCCCATAAATAAAGCGGAATTGACCAATACCAAACAATGAGAAACTCCGTATATCGCACTGCCCACACACAACCGGATGCAAAAAAAAGTTCATAACACCTGCAAAATTCGTCCTAAAAATAACCTCTTTTTCGTGTTGAGAAATCCCGCCCATATAATATAATATTGGAACTGTGTTGTCACACATTCTGATACACGGAGGCAATTTAAGTTGGCTTAATGAGGTGAATAAGAAATGGCAAAGAACGACCCAGATAAAACACGCATACGAAAGTGTCCCAGATGCGCCGAATTAGTTCAACTCGATGCTCATATATGTAAGCATTGTAAATCAGAACTTCCTCTATTATCCAAAAGAGGAAAAAAACAGATCATTAAAGATGCAGAGGGACACGTTCCTGGATGGTTAGCTATTGTTCTTATAGTTGGTGCTATCATCGTTGCATTCTACATAGCTACAAGTGGCTCAAATTCTAGTAGTACAGACATGAGAACTCGCCAATGGCCGGGACAAAGCAAAACTGAACCAAACGTTGCCCCAAAAACTTCTTCAAAGAAAGAAGATAATCAATCAGTGTACAAAATTGTTGATTCCAATATCATGCCGGGTATTAAACGAAGCCTTGATGTTAGATTGGATAAAAAGGTGTCCGAAGCCACACTTAAAAAAATTGCTTATGAATTAAAGGCAAAAGATACGAGGCGATATGAACGAACTTTTATATGTTACTATCTTCCGGATATGCAAGTTGGTGCGGGGGCATGGGCTACTACACACTTTGATCCCAATCTCGAAGTTAAAATCCTTGGTCTAACTGTAGAACAAGAAAACACCATGAGACAATTGCCTGATGATGCATCACGGAAAGTAGTCGGTGTTTGGCTTGATGAAAGTCCATACATTGGAAGTAGGATTACCATTTTCCAACAAGATGATAAGCTGTTTATGGAAAACAAATATACGGATGGTAGTGGGGGGAAAAAGGAAATGGTTGAAAAGTCATCTCGTGGAAAAAGGACATTCCAAATAACAGAAAAAAACAGAGCTGGTGAGTTTTATCTGATTGACAAACAGGGTAACTTACAGTTGTGGGATAAAGAGGGTATTATCTGGACTGCGAAGAAGATTAATTGATAAACGCAATGTCGGGGTGAACTAAAAAGGGTAAGGTGAACTAAAAGGGGTCAGGAGCCGTTTCTCTCTTTGAGCCCACAGGTCAGACTGCCTTTCAGAAATATATCTCGTCAGACTGCCGAAAAAATTGCCGAACCGATCCGCAATATGGTGGCACCTTCTTCAACCGCGATCTCGTAATCCTGACTCATCCCCATGCTAAGCTCAGAAAAATCACCCTTTGCGATCCCCTCGGCGCGAATATCCTCAAAAAGCTCACGGCCGCGAACAAAACTTGCACGAACAACATCCTTATCAAGCGTCAAAGGTGCCATCGTCATCAGGCCCATTAGCTTGACATTCGGCATTGTCGTTATCTGCTCGGCAAGATGGACAGCGGCACCGACCGGAACACCGTATTTTTGCGGCTCACCGCTGCAATTAACCTGGAGCATCACTTTAGATACAATGCCAAGTTTGCAGGCATTGATGCTGACCTCCTCTGCAAGCCGAAGAGTATCGACCGACTGAATAAGTGACGACATCTTTAATACCTGCCTAACCTTGTTACGCTGGAGATGACCGATCATGTGCCAGTTAACATTCTCAGGCAGTGAACTGTCTTCTTTTTCGAGGAATTCGGCGATCTCCCCTGCAACCTGCTTTAAGTGCTGGACACGATTTTCACCAAGGTCATAACAACCGAGCCTGACAACTTCTTTGATAGCCTCGATCGAAGCTGTCTTTGTGACAACGACAAGTTTAACGTCTGCAACAGAACGGCCGCTGCGCAAACACGCCTGGGCAATATTACTTCTAACCTGCTCTAGTTTTTCAGAAATACTTTGCATAGAATCTATCATACCAGTACTACTTATAAAATGCGATTTAATACGCGGGTAAAAAATTACAAAATAAATACTTACATTTTTCAACGCGGAATTTTATTACCCTAAAGGGTATTATAGGCAAAAAATACAATCCCTTCAACAAGCAAACGCTTTAAAATTCACACCAGGATCATTCATCAAGGCAGAAACTTTTTCGTATTCTTCAGCTTGGCTGGCAGATACTCGTTCACTACAAAATCCAGACCGTGCTTGGCAAAAGCCTGCTGCTCGACACGAACACCCATTTTGAGCATCTGATTAATCGCGGCCTGCCAGGGCTTATGGTGCTTAACAAACGGATCGTTCTTCAACGCGTCCTTTGCACGCTTAATATCCACTTCCTTCAACGGATGCGTCGGCAGATCGTAATCCTTCACATCCTGCGGGGTAACTCCAAGAAATGTTGTCCTGGGAACACAGAAATACTGGTTCAGATGCGCCGCGTTACCGGAGCCAACCTTGAGCGTACGATAAATATTAAAGTAACCGTAAGGGTCACCGTCAACAAAGGCGTATACCGGTATTTTGAGTTTATCCGACAACCGGCGAATGAACCGCCTGCACGCCCGTGTCGGCACACCACCCATGCTGACAAGAATACAGTCCTGCTTGTTCCAGTAATCGTACTTCACCAGCCGCTGGAACATACCTGCCGTCTCTATCGCTAAAATGAACTTGGCATTGCTCTTAAAATCAAGGGTCTCGACCTCACTAGGTATCGAATATGCCCCGGAACCGAACTTTGTACAGTCGATCTTAAGCTTATTGCCCTGATTATCTTTATCAAAAACAAAAAGTTTGCCCGCGATATCACCGCCTTTTTCCTCAGGCACAAACTTAAGCTGCTCACGGTTTACACCGAACATAGCCTCAACGTCATCCATGATCGTATCTGACTCGGGCTGCTCGGCAAAACCGGCCTTGCCCCAGTTCTTGCTGATGTAGTAAGCCTCTCTCTTTGTAGCCATGTCATCCGTCTCGATCAACTCCTTGGACAAAGCCATCATCTTGAGTGTCTGTGCAAATGTCTTGACCGTGCTGACCGTCAGGGTACGTACCTTACTCTTGCCGATCATCTCAAAATGCCCCTTACTGGGGTGATATTTAACATTCGACAGGGAACGAACAGGAGTTGACATTGTAGGCTTTTGGCTCTTCAATATCTTGTCGTAAACAGTTTTGGCGTTGCCTTTTATCTTCTCGACAACCGGCACATTGCTAGTTTTTGCCATGATATGAAATGCTCCGATACAAAAAAATGATCTTCCGTGACACGGTTGACAATGTACTTCAAATCTATGAAATATTCAAGAAATAAAAATAAAACGCCGATTACTCACAATAAAACCGGTTTTTTTATGTCGCAAACTCTGAATGTGAAAATAGTGCCGAGATGAGGTTTTTTGCACTTTTTTCACGAATGGGTATTGACATTGTATAAGCAAACAAGTATACTTAGTGAAGAATTATAAGCTGCTTAAGTAGCTTTATATAAACCTCGGCGAGGCTAAGTGGATCACCGTTTTCCCCCCCAGACGGCTCTGCTACCTCGCCATTTCTTTGCGCTATTGGAATTCAGGCCTTCTTTGTAACCTCAAATTGTAACTAAGTCAGCCAACGATCAACCTCTTACCTGCACAACAACCTGCCGATTCCGTGGGCCGTCAAACTCACAGAAATATATACCCTGCCATGTGCCAAGCTCAAGCATGCCCCCTTCGATAATAACCTGTTCACTGCACCCGACAAGCGAGCATTTTACATGAGAATCGCTGTTGCCTTCCATGTGCCTGTATCCTCTGCGATCCTTTGGTATCAATTCCTCCAAAGTCATCAGCACATCGTGGACAACATCAGGATCGGCATTTTCATTGATCGTTATCGCTCCGGTGGTATGTTTGCAAAAAACCAAACAGTCACCATTATCAATACCGCTGGCCGAAACAACATCCTGAACCTGCCGCGTAATATCGATCATATCGCAGCGTTTACTACTCCGAACACTGATAGTTTCCTTCACGATACTCATATAATTCCCTCCAGAGATAAACAACTCATGCGAATCCTACTTAAAAAATGCGATCTGATGCGTTTACAAACCTGTGAGTTATACCTCCAAACGCTTTCAAACAACGCCAAATCCAAATGTCTTAACTACTGCTTTTTTTTACATCTGCTCGACAACTTCGATCCCCAGCAGGTCGCTAAGTCCATGACCGATCACTTTCGCCGTAAGGTCGCATAGCATCAGCCGGGTTGGCCGCTTATCAGCTTCGGCGATCAGCACCGGGCAGGCATTGTAAAAGCTGCTGAACTTCTGAGCCAGATCGTACAGGTAACTGGTCAAATAGTTTGGTCGACAATCCCCAGCCGCTGCATCGATCGCCTCACCATACCGGGCAATGTGCAACGCAAGATCGATCTCTGCCTGCTCACTTAGGCAAAGGGTTTCAATATCTCCAATTTCCTTTGCGATGTCGATCCCCTGCTCAACTGCCTTTCGTTCGATGGATTTAACCCGCGCATAAGCATACTGCATGTACGGAGCGGTGTTGCCGTCCATCGCCAGCATCTTATCAAAGCTGAACACATAGTCGGTCGTGCGGTTATTTGAAAAATCGGAATACTTAACGCCTCCGATCCCTACTGCCCTTGCAATTTCTGCCTTTCTTTCTTCGTCAA
>DAOWHR010000286.1 GCA_030641315.1 Anaerohalosphaeraceae bacterium
AGATCGACTCGCAGGGGTTTTGAGTTGTCAGCGGGATCGTCTGTCGCAATGTCGAGACGGTTGAGGAAGATTTCCGGCTGGGCCTGGCGGAAGGCGTAAATGCTTTGTTTGATGTCGCCAACGACGAACGTGTTGTCAGGACGCGATATACGGCTTAGTATGGCTTGCTGGAGGGCGTTTATGTCCTGGTACTCGTCGACGAAGATGTAACGGTATTGCTTACGCAGTGTGTTTGTGATCGTCTCTGATATTTCGAGCAACCGCAGCGCAAGGTGTTCGAGGTCGGCAAAGTCGAGCGTGTTCAGTTTTCGTTTTGCGTCAGCGTATGCCCTGTCGAATCGCTTGATCAGCTCCAGCATTACGGTTGACTGAAGACTTGCTGACGGCGAGACGATACGGTCATACTGCGGGTTAATTATCGCAAGAGCAGCAAGCGACCTGATAAGATCCTTTGCTTTGTCGACAGGGTCCTTGACAAGATCGGAAAACTCTTTGTCAAGACCTTTTGGTTTTGTCTTGAATCGAGGAGGAGTAAATTCGATTATCAGTTTTATAAAGTTGTCGTTGCCTGCGGTTATTGATTCGGCGCATCGGTTGACGAAGTTTAGATAATTTTCCTGTATCCAGTCGGCCCAGTGGGAACCTGCAAAGCGTGTGTCAAGTGCGAGAGCATGTTGAAGCAGCTGGGCGCAGATGTTTAGTTTTTCAAGGATCATGTCTTTTTGCTTTTGGGCAAGATCGCTGGACAGGATGTCCGTTACGCAAGCTACGGCAGATGCGTTGTTGTGCCAGTTTTCTCGGGACGGCAGCGAGTCGAGGAACTGACTTGCGGCGATGATGCTTTTGAGAAAACCGGAGCCGGTGCTTTGGATGCTGCGCAGGCTGAGCAGTTTTGTAAGCGCCGGGCAAAGCTGCGTGTCCTGCCATGCGTCTTCGATTATCTTTTCAAGTATTTCTGCTTTGAGGAGTTTCTGTTCGTCCGGATCGATTATCGTAAACGTCGGGTCGATGCCGAGTACGTGGAAGTTTTCGCTAACGAGTCGTTTGCAGAATGAATCGATCGTGCTGATGTCAGCGGCATCGAGAAGAAGCTGTTGTCTGCGCAGCCAGGCGGAGTCTTTGGTATCGGCGATGGATCGAAGCTGACCCGCGATGCGAGTGAGCATTTCTTCGGCGGCAGCTTCGGTAAACGTCAGCACGAGTATTTCGCTAACTTCGGTGGTGTCGTCCCGGTCGCTTAGGATGTTGACGCAGCGTTGTGAGAGAACGGCGGTTTTGCCTGTGCCAGCCGAAGCCGTTACGAGAACGTCACGGTCGATCGTCCGTATCGCGTTGCTTTGTTGAGGCGTCCATTTTGGTGTATTAGTTGACATCGGAGGCCTCCAGTTGCTCGACGAGTTGTTGTTTTGTTACAGGTGGCAGATCGTTGTATTCGTTGATCTGCAAATCGAATCGGCAAAATGATCTGTAGTTGCAATATTCGCATGGCGTAAATGTTGAAATACGTGCCGGTTTGATGTCGATCCGGCCGCTGAAGATGTCTTTGGCAAGATGAACGATCTGGTTTTGGACGAAGGCCAGAAGTTTTTGGAACTGATCAGGTTCCATTGCGGCGGATTTGTTGAAGTGACCGTACGGACCCTCTCTGCCGATGTAGAAATTGTAGTAGCTGTTCCAGCCGTTCTCCGCGGTGGTGTCGAGTTTGTCGCAGAATGAGCCGTTAAATATTCCGCGTGCCTTGCGTGAAAATTTTTCGTCAGATGATCTCAGATTGTCCGGCGAATCGGTATCCAGCGAATATTCTATCGGCAGGAAGAAGGCGCCAGCTAACCGGTCGATCTTTTTGCCTGCGATGGTGATGCCCCCTGCTGCAAGCATGTACACCGGCAATTGAATGTCGAGTGAGCAGGCGATCTTTTTCCAGTCGACCGATCTTGCAGTTCTCTTGTAGTCATATAGCAGTGCGACGTTAAGGCCGTCAATGTTTGCTATGTCGAGCCTGTCGATCTTGCCGGTGAGGTTTAGTGTGGTTCCATCGTCAAGCTCAATGGCGCATTGGTTATCTTTGCCGGGACCGAATTCAATTTCCGAAGCGGCCAGAGTAAAAGCGGAAACTTTCGCAAGACGTGCATAGTCGATCAGACAATCCTCGATCGTTTCGGCAGCGGAGTTAATGATGAATGTGTTGTGCATCGAACGCTGTTTGAAGTGAGCAAGCGAGCGGTCGTCTTCGAGAAGAGCGGCGATATGTTTTTTGCACAGATCACGAAGATCCTGGTCGGTAACTGCCGCGAAGTTTTGTTCCTGAGCGATGAGGCTCTTTGAAACGCGGTCGAGTATGTTATGATAAAAAATGCCAAGGTCCATCGGTTCGAAGGTTGCCTGTTTCCTCGGTTTGAGGTCGAGTGTGTACTGGGCGAAGTACTTGAACGGGCAGGCAGCGAAAGTTGAAAGTCGTGTGGTCGAACATGTAAGCTGGCTCGGCATTAGATCGGCGACAATATCCTGATCCAGCGATGCCGTGTTGTTGTAGTTTACTGCTTTGTGAATGAATCGGCCAGTGTCGGAAAGTTTCCTGTCGGGATGGTTGGCGAGAGCTTTTGCAAGTGCATGGCAGGAAATATCAAATTCTTTGTCCGGTGACAGACGTGTGCAAAGTGAGTCGGCAAATCTGTCGATGCTTGTTATTTCGGTCAGCTTTGGCGCTCGCGGCGGCTCGGGACAAAGATCGGTAAACAGTGTTTGCAGGTCATTGAGAAATATCGACGGGACACAAGGCGTGCCGGTATCGTCGGCCTGTGGGTAAGTTATGTAAAGGCGGTCGGACGGACGAGTGAAAGCGATGTAAGCGAGATAGCGGCGAGCCGTTAGCTGGTCCGTCAGAGTATCTGAAAGATCGAAACCATTGTTAAGAGCAACGGTGCGATCATGGTCGGTCAGGATAGAATCGTGATCGACGGGGGTGGGGAAATTCTTCTGTGTGGTTCCGATCAGGAAGACCGCCTTCAGTTCCGGATGCCGGCTGCGGTCGATGGAACCGACGAGTACCTGGTCGAGAGTTTGCGGAATGAGCTTTAGGGTCAGTTTTGAAAAGGCGTTTGATAGTATCGCGAAAAAATCTTCGACAGAAGCGGTGTCATCGGCAAAGACTGCGGACAGTTCATCGAAAATATCTATGAGTTTGTCGAAAAACTGCTGATGGTCGGTTTCGGTGTTCGGCCAATCCGCGATCTTATTGCGAACGTTCAGGCTTTCGAGCATGTTGAAGATCGAGGCGGTAAACTGCTTGACGGTGATCTGTTTTGAATCGGCGGCGCCAGCAAAAAGTGTTTGGCGAAGTTCGTGCAGCGGACGGCAGGCTTTTTTACGTAAGGCATCGATCATTGCTTCGTCGAAACTATTATCGTCAGCCGAAGCGAAATTCCATGCCTCAGGTGTTGTCCAGTTGGCGATGTCGATACCGAACGCAAGACAATAGTTTTCGATATTACCGATCTCATCGGATGTCAGGTTTGTCAGGCCGGTCTTCAGAAAAGCGAAGACATCACTTGATGTGAAACCATTTAGCACAATGTTCAAAGCGGATGTGATAAGTTCGATGACCGGATGGTTGCTGATCGGTTTTGGGCGGTCGAGAAAGAATTCTATCCCGTAATCATTGAAGACCGCTTCGATGTAGTGCTGATAGGTCGTAACATCCGGCGCGACAACAGCGATGTCACGGAAGCGATAGTTGTTCTGTCTGACAAGTGCTATGATCTCGCGAGCGACAAAATCAATTTCAGCGCGTCCGTTTGTTGGTGTCAGGATCCTGACGGTTTGCTGAGAGCTGATCGGCGAAAATGATCGAGAGGCAAAAAGGCCCGCTTCGATCCGGGCAAGCGGCAAAGCCGAAGCAAAACGCCTGGGTTCGGTAAGCAGGAGTGGATCGGAAATGGAAAGTTTTAATTTGTTAATAAGGTCCGTCAATTCGGCGTAGGTTTTTTCGGTGACGCTGAACATACTTGACGGATCGACAGATTCGCAAGAGGGATTTGCGAAGTCGATATTTGTATGGTCAAGGCACAGTGCGATGTATGAGTCGCGGGACTTTTTGATTAGCTCTCGAAGCATGTCTCGCTGCTGGGCGGTGAAATTTGCAAAGCCGTCAACGTAAAGTGTCGCGTTCTGCATGAACGGTTCGGTGTCAACGTGGTCGGTCGCATAGGTCAGCTGAATGTCGTGGTTGATGAACTTGTCCGTATCCTTAATGAACTGAATGTAACTTTCGTAAATGGTCGCGATGTCGGCGAACTTGCGGGCGGTTAGTGAATTTGCAGAATCGGTTTGCAGATCAGCGGCAAGCGATTGCAGATCTACTGGCGTCTTGGCGCATCGGTGCAGTTCGATAATGGTGCTGGTCAGCTTTTCAGCAAGACCCGGTGTGGAGGCGGTGTTATGGAACACATCCAGCTTATCAGCGATGGAACAGAGTATTTTGCGAACGATCATCTCCTGGCCGATCCGGGACAGATCGGATTTGGCGTAGTTTCGACCGATCAGCATATACTGGAGACGCTCAAATGAGAGAATGTGCAGGTTTGTGTAGCCGGCAATGCGAGGGTCCGCGAGTATGGCGCGTTCGGCTTGGTAGGTTGCCTGCTCTGGAACGAGCAGTACGATCGGGGCATGATCCGTCTCGGCAGCTAGTATGTCGGCAATGGCACTGATGCAATGGAACGTTTTGCCGGTTCCGCTTCTGCCTAGAATAAACTGTACTGACATGGTAAGTCCCTTTTTCAGATCGACTCGTTGTGATGGAACTATCTTCTATCACAGCGGGCAGGATTTTTCAATATTTATCGTTGTTTAAGGGATGATTTTGGTTTTTGTCAGGAAAATATCCACACAGGGCTTGCTGAAACGCCGCATAAAAGCAATAATGCTGCTTTAGAAGAAACAAAAAGGTTTTCTGGAGAATGTTAATGACTTACCTTCAAGCAATTATTGCGTTATTTGCGATTGTTGATCCGATCGGCAATATACCGATTTTTTTGAATGCTACCGAACGTTTACCGGCAGGGCAGAGGCAGAAGGCGTTTAATACCGCTGTCGGTGTCGGGGCAGCTATCCTGCTGATATTCGCGTTTGCGGGCAAGGCGATCCTTGCGTATGTATTCAGGATAGAACTTGCAGACATACAGATCGCAGGTGGGATATTACTGTTGCTGACGGCGATAAACAGCCTTGTCTTTGTAACAGGCAGGAAATCTTTCAGCAGCGTGAAGGTCAGTGCGATTGATATTGGATGTGTGCCCTTAGCCTGTCCATACCTGGCAGGACCGGGAGCTATGGTTACGTGCCTGTCAATGCTGCAGCAGTCAGGGCCTGGGCACGTTATCGCTGCTGTAACTGTGGTATTTACTATATTATGGGTCGTAATGCGGTTTGTGGACCCGATCCATCGTGTGCTTGGGCAGTTGGTCAGTACCGCGATAAACAAGATCATGCTGGTTTTTATCGCAGCGATTGGCGTAAATATGATAATGACGGGAATACAGACTTATTTTACCGCACCTAAATAGCTGTATAATAAAGACTTAGCCCCCCTGTCGTTGTTTTTCGATCCATGCGACCCTTGGGTCTCCAAATCGAACTTATGTTCTTTGCTGAAAGCGCAAGTTAAGTACCAGGAAGGCTTTAAGTCTATAAAAGGATTGAGGAGAAATACTCCGCTATCGAGACATATTAAGCCAAGATAAAGACAGAATTGATCGCCTACCATCAAAATGGGCTTGCCTGGGTATCTTCGACCATATCCTGTGCAAGTTATTCATGCTTATGCAGATCCATTATGCCGCATCCAGTATTTATTTGCCAGTCTATTTCAGGAAAGGCCTTTTTGTCTTTAATATTCACATAAAAAGCAAATGATTTACTGAAAATATCGCCCATAAGTAATTTTTGTTCGTATGATCGGTATTGTTTTGTTTACAATTCGGCAATTAAATTTTAAACTCATCATTAGCGGGTTCATGTAACCTTATTATTATGCATTTTATTTTTAGCCGTACTATGAAAGGAATATTGTTGTGATAAGAAAATCTTCGTTGTTTATATTGATATTAGCAATTGGATCATCGTGTTGCGCCGCCGCAAATGCCGGTCAGCCTGTCGAGGTGGTAAGCGGGATGGATGAGTTTTCACAGGCCAGCGTTGAAGCTGCGACCAAAGAAGGCAACCCCGGGATCGTTGTAAAATTCACAGGCACAGACGATCTGCATTTTTACGCAGATGGAGACATGGCACTAAAACTTACCCCAAAAGCGGATGGGGTTGTTTTTGGTGCACCTGTTTGGCCAAAACCCGGACAGTTCTATGATGAGTACGAAAAAAAGAACATCGATGTTTTTCTCAAGGCATTTGAAGTGTTCATCCCGGTCGAATCGGGCGGCGGTGAAAAAGATGTGACGGTTGCTATCGCAGGTTTGGCGTGTACCAGCCAGGCGTGTCTGCCGCCCTTTGAAGCGAGCGCGACAGCAAAGGTCGATCTCGGAGAAGTAAAGGCCGCTGTTGAGCCGAAACCGGCTGTCGAAAACATAGAACCAGCCGTCAAGGATGTTAAGGCGACTTCCAGCAGTATGGCGACCACATTTTCGAAGCTCTTTGCCGCTTTGCTTGGCGGGATACTTTTCCCGCTTATGCCATGTGTCTGGCCGGTGATACCGATCATCGTGATGCAGCTTACAGGCCAGGCCAAAGAGAGCGCATCCAAGAGATATGCACTTGGCGGAGCACTATGCCTGGGTATCATTCTGTTCTTTGCGATGTTCGCAATATTTGCTGGCGCACTTAAATATTTTACAGGTGCCGAGATCGCGATGAACGATTATCTTCGATACCCGAAGATCGCGGCGGGATTATTTTTGGGCCTGGTGGTCTTTGCGATGATCATGCTTGACGCACTTGTTCTGACCGTGCCCGCTTCGGTTGCGAGCAAATCCAGCAGTGGCAGCGGGGCCTTAGGTTCCATGAGTACCGGATTTCTCGCAGCGGTACTTAGCGTTCCATGCACAGGTGCAGCTATCGGCGGTGTGCTGGTCTGGGTTCAGACCCAGCCGACAATGATCAGTATTCTGACATTCATATTAATGGGTGTGGGAATGTCGATACCATACGCCCTGCTTGTTGTATTTCCGCAGTTGCTCAACAAGATGCCAAAGCCGGGAACCTGGATGGAAATATTCAAAAAGGCCGTTGGCTTCATATTTATCTTCGCAGCGGTTAAGCTGATGCTGCCTGCACTGAATGCCGATCAGATTATCGAGCTGCTGTTATTCGCGACAGTGCTCAGCTTTGCGATATGGATGTGGGGAAGCTGGGTTGGTTTTATGACACCTCCCAAAACCAAATGGACAGTCCGCATACTGGCACTCATTGTCATCATCGCAGGCTGGTATCTGTTCATGCCGAATCTTGACACCGAAGTTCAAGACGGTTCATCGGCCCCTGCCGGTTCCGCAATGAAGGCCGGAGATCTTATCAACTGGCAGCATTATAACCAAGCGGTAATCGACGAAGCAGTTGCGGCGAAACAGCCGGTACTGATCAAGTTCACCGCGACATGGTGTACCAACTGCAAGGTCGTAAATAAGCGGGTTTATAAGGACGCTGAGATCGCAAAGCTTATCGAAAGCAAAGGCGTGCTCGCAATAAAAGGCGACACAACAACACGACACCTCCCCGCCGACGTTGCCCTGCGTGAGGTGTTCGGAATACCCGGGACCATACCCATAACAATATTACTGATGCCCGACGGAACAAAAAATGAACTCCCCGCAATATTTGACAAGGAAGAACTAGAAGTAATACTAAACACTCTGTAGGAAAGCTTTATGTTTTCAGATTCAAAAAAGCATGGCTTCACCATCACGCCGCCGACAGTGCTTGTATTGCTGTTCATGGTTCTTTTGTTGATGCTGGCAACTACTGTTATACCTACGATTAGAACATATCATCTCATGGGAGGACAATTAGTTTGCCAAAGTAACCTGAAAAGTATCTCTACTGCTATGAGTCACTACCTGTTCGATTATGAAAAGTATCCAACTAGCAAGGATTGGTGTGACCTGTTGATCGACAAAACCAATATACACCCGGAAAAGTTCCATTGCGGCTTTGCCAAAAGAAAATCCTTTACGTTTGCGATGAACAAAAACCTTCTCGGCTTAAATAAGAAAGACGTTCCAGATGATACGGTTATGTTCTTTGAAATAGAAGATGGAAAAAACGTTACCGGCGGCCCCGAACTGCTCTACACTGGCAGGCACAAAGATAAAGGATGCAATGTTGTGTTTGCTTACGGAAATGTCGAGTGGATATCAAAAAACAATTTTGACAAACTCAAATGGACAGTAAAACCAAAACCTGGACCGTCCAAAAACATAGATAATTAGTGTATATTCGCGGTTCTCAGCTACCGTGAACAGTTTCATTAAATGTTATTACCCCCCTGCCGTGTGCGGGGGTTGATGTTTATTATTTTGCTGGAGAAAAAGTTATGCGGAAATTTGTAGTTGGATTGATATTGTGCTTCATCGCACAGATGTCGGCAGGTGAGAATATTTTCACCATGGCTGCGAACGAGAATAATAATTTTGAGAAATCGGTGGTGATGCTTCGCTGCGTTCAGCAGGACTACGATTATGTTACGCCCTGGAAGCAAAAGCAGATGAGCCAGGGAATCGGCAGCGGTTTTATCATCGCGGGCAACCGGATACTGACTAACGCCCACAACGTCGCCAACAACAAATTCGTCGAAGTCAAGAAGCAGAACTTCGCCAAGCGTTATGTCGGCAAAGTTGTTTACGCCGGCCACGACTGCGATCTTGCGATAATCGATGTCGCGGAACCGGGCTTCTATGACGATATGATCGCCCTTGAGCTAGGCGAGCTTCCAAAAACAAATTCGACCGTGCAGACATACGGCTTCCCGATGGGTGGTTCGCGCATATCCGTCACCGAAGGTGTGGTCAGCAGATTGCAGATCGGCTCGTACAGCCACACCCAGGCCGACAGTCATCTGCAGGTACAGACCGATGCGGCGATCAATCCGGGCAACAGCGGCGGACCTGTAATACAGAACGGCAAAGTTGTAGGCGTCGCGTTCCAGGGAATGCAGTCTGCCGACAACATCGGATACATGATACCGACGAAGGTGATCCGGCATTTTCTCAAAGACATCGAAGACAAACGATACGACGGTTTCGGCTCGTTCGGGTTTAGCATGTTTGCCGGCTTGCACAACAAGGCGTATGCGGATTACCTGAAAGTACCCGCCGGTGTCGAAGGCATAGTCATCCTCAGTACGCAGATGAACAGTTCGGTCGAAAATGTTCTTCAATCGGGCGATGTTGTGACGAAGATCGAAGACTACGACATCGACAACGATGGGATGATAACGATATACGGCCTGATGCTGGATATGAGCGAGGCGACCGAACAAAAACAGATCGGCGAAGAAGTTGAGCTAACCTTTTACCGCAACGGCGAAAAGATGCAGGCCAAAGTGAAGGTCGCGCTGAACCTGCCTGTGATCGCGTACAGCGTCGAGTTTGACAAACATCCGCGATACAAGATATTCGCCGGCCTGACGTTCGTTCCGGTCAGCAGGAATTATCTTCAAACATGGGGCCGAACATGGATAACCGATCTGCCGCAGTCGCTGCGATACCTGTTCCTTGATTCGGGATATCTTAACGATAAGCGTGACCGAAAAGAATATGTCGTGCTGGCCGAGATACTCGCAGACGAGATCAACTCCTACGCCAATGAGTTCAAACACAAAGTGCTTGAGAGCATCAACGGTATCGAGATTCTCAGCCTGAATGATCTTGAAGACGCGTTTGAAAAGACCGTCGACGGATTCTGCGAAATAAAGTTCATGGGAGTAAGTACGCCTTTGACTCTGGACTGCGACACGGCAATGAGTAGGCATGCGGGCATACTTGAAAAATACGAAGTACCATCTGACAGTTATCTGGAGAACTGATATGAAATTTTCGATCAAGATCATTTACGTTTTTGCAATTGTATGTGTTTTCGGTTTCGGTTCGGCAACAGCTAAGAACAGCGACCTGACCGAGGAAATGAAAGAGTCGCTGGTGCATCTTAGCATCTCAGCTTATGCGTATGAGGTGACGCAGCCGTGGAAGCATAGAGACCCGTGGGAGAACACGGGATACGCATGTGCGGTGGGCGAGTATGAAGTTTTGACGACGGCCTGGAATGTCGCCGAAGCTGCGTTCATTAAAGTAAGGATATACGGGCAAAACGAGTTTGTTCCGGCGAAGATAAAAATATGTGACTATGAAACAAACATGTGTTTGCTTGAGCTGGACAAAGAGGCGATGGATAAACCCCTGGTACCGTTGAAGTTTTACGAGAAGTACGAAAAAGGCGCCGAAGTGCAGTCGTACTGGCTCAGCAGCGGCGGACATCTGACCATGGGCAGAGGATACCTTGACCGGGCAGAAGTCAATCGTGCGACTGCTTCATTTGCCGAAGGCCTGGAATATATCATCGGCAATACGTCGCATACGCAGGCCAGGGCGAGGGTGTACTGCATCGATGACAAGGCGATAGGTATCGCAAGCTGGAGCAAGGGCGGAAATAAAGAGACAGGACTTATTCCGGCAGAGAGGATAAACCGTTTTTTGAAAGATGCTCACGATGGCCAGTATGACGGAGTCGGAGTGGCAGGATTTCGGATGAAGGATCTTATCGATCCGGCGATGCGCGGATACCTTAAAATGCCAACTGACATCAAGCATGGTGTCTATGTCAGCAAAGTGTATACGCTTGGGACCGGAAGCGACATACTGAAAAAAGGCGATGTCATTCTGGCCGTTGACGGCAACAGCATCAATCCTTACGGACGTTATCTCCACAAAGATTATGACAGGATCGCACTGGAGCATATCATCTCAAGCCATCAGGCAGGCGAAGAAATTACGTTTACAGTTTTCAGGGACGGCAAAAAAACAGACCTGACCGCCGAAGCGAAAAACTTCAAGGCTGACGACATGCTGGTGCCCTTCTATGGATATGATAAGCAGCCGGAATATATTGTTACAGCAGGATTTGTTTTTCAAAAACTTACTCGCAATTATCTTATGCAGTGGGGTGGTGACTGGCAGGGGAAAGTGCCCCCCCACCTTAATCATTATTACAGAGATATGTCTTTTATGCCGAACGATGAAAGACGTGATATTGTGATACTTAGTTTTGTGCTGCCTGACGATGTTAACCAGGGCTATCACAGGCTTGGACGGATCGTTGTCAGTAAATTCAACGGAATGGAAATACGTTCGATCGGTGACATACTGACAGCCAAACAAATGAATCCTGAATCGAAATACGATGTGATAGAATTCGAACAGGACTACCCTGCTGTTGTAATATCACGCCAGGAACTTCAGGCAGTAGACAAAAAGATATCGCAATTGTACGGCATTGGAAAACTGATGCATATTGAAAAAGATTGATGAATCATCAACAGTCACTAACAGGCCGTCCATTCAGGGCGGCCTTTTTTTTGATAAACAAACAACAAAAATTGGCCAGCATGAATCATTGACCCACCCTGCCGACAAAAAACAAATACACATATTATCGGACTATCGCTGTGTCGGTTAAAAATGTCCGGTCAGCTTGATTAAATCAGCCATCTGCTGCGTTGAGCTGCATCGCCAATGCTTTAACATTGACTGCTTCGAAGGCTTTGCGGCTGACTAATTGCTTCGGCGCTGAGCCAGACATTTTACCTCGTACAAAGCACCGATCAATGATTTCGGTCCTGAAAGTCGGACAAGTAGCCTTCTTTTGGTATATGATGTATATACAACAAACATTGCACAGGGTTGAATTTGTCATGACGGATCGGCACGAGTAGCTGGTTTATATGGTTGCTGATAATCAGAAATGCCTTTTGGGATGCCCCCCTGCTCTGTCAATAATTTATCTGTTGTTGTTTTATTTATACGGATGGATTGCATCACTTTTATTCTTGATGAATCAAAAATGACGATTGTTCCACGTGGAACAATTTTAGCAGCCCATTTCTTGACACGGATAATATCTGTAACGAAGCAGCGGTAAGATAATGTTTCACGTGAAACATTGAAAATATCAATTTTGTACTGGAACAGGCGGCGGAGTTCGGTTAAAACTTGTTGAAAATGAACACCGGTTTATTTTAGAATAATTAACTCACGTTCTTGATCCACTCACGGAAAGGGATTTGTCATGGTCAAAGAAAAACGCAAACATCTTGGCAGGGGCTTGAATTCGTTGCTTGGTTCCATTAGTCATTCATCGAAGGATGTTGAAAATGACACAACAGGAACCTTGCCTGATAAAATGAGCACGAATGCTTTTGGCTCACAGTATGAAGTAAAAGACATCTCTGTAGATAAGATCAAGCCTAATCCTTACCAGCCCCGTACCGTCTGGAATGATGAAGAGTTGGCCGACCTTGCCGAATCTATAAAGGCAAATGGTGTAATACAGCCGATTCTCGTTAGAAAAGTAGGTGCCCACTTTGAAGTCATCGCAGGTGAACGGCGTTTAAGGGCATCCAAACAAGCTGATTGTGCAAATATTCCCGCAATAATCAGGCAGGCAAACGATGAAGAGATGTTGGAACTGGCTTTAGTTGAGAATATTCATCGCAGTGATCTAAACGCAATCGAAAGGGCACTTGCTTACCAGCAGTTTATTAAAACATTCTCTCTTACCCAGGCTCGGGCTGCCGAACGCCTTGGTGAAAGTCGGTCTGCGGTTGCTAACTACTTGAGATTGCTGGACTTACCGAAAGAAGTTAAGCAAATGCTGATCGATAATCTGTTAAGCATGGGCCATGCCAGAGCGATATTGGCGCTGCCAACAGATGAACTAAGAAGGAAACTTGCTAACAGAGCTATGGCAGGGCGTTTAAGTGTAAGAGAAGTCGAAAGACTGGTACATAATCATCTTGAAGGGCCAGCAGATCAGAAAGCACCGGCCAGAGTAAAGTCGCCTCACATATCTGATCTGGAAAAACGGTTGCGTGATATACTGGGTACGAAGGTACAGATCAACACTGTAAAAAAAGGCCAAAAAGGCAAAATAGTAATAGACTTTTATTCACTCGATGAATTTGACAGGCTAACGGACCTGCTTGGTATGAAAATGGCCGACACGGAATGAAATGCTGTAAAGCTAGTGCGTTAAAGGATTTAACGACGATGGCATGTGGTGTATTATCGGACTAAGCATTGATCTTTGTGTACAGTTCCACAGTTTCATTGATTCGAGCTAACTTTTCTCTTCCCTCAGATGTTGTTTCCAGACCCAGGAATTTTATTCCTAAACTTATACGAGAATCATTAGTAGGCCCGATATGACGTATAATACCGTCAACGATAATTGGTCTGTAATGAGGTAACGGGGTAAACTGTATACCTACAAACTGACCCTCCCGGTAATTCCCGGCTAATTCCTGACTTACGGATAATTGCAATCCACCCACTGATATATCTATTAATAGTCCTTCCCAATAACATTGTAATGGGACCAAAGCAGCATTGTCGGAGTATCCGCTATGCCAAAATAGTGCCTTAACGATCATGTCGCCTGGGGTGTTTGCCCGATCGAAAGCTCTCCTTCTCATCTTTTCTACAAAATCCGGCATTTTTACTGTGATAAGACCAGCCAGCCCATTATTAATCATAGGATCAAATCCCACTATGATCGTTTCAGCAAGGTAATTAATTTCATTACAGGAGGTAGAAATACCAACCAGTTGGTCTAAATCAATGCTTGCTTGCGGATCGGAAGGATCAGGGATGCTGAGTAAATGAACAATTGAGTCCGTAAAGCCCAATATTTTTGTGTTAATCTTGTACCATCGACCTTTGAACTGATAACTCAATGAGGCCAACCGCAAGCCATCGGCAATCAGATCGCTAAACTCCAAAAGTCCATTATCAGTTTCGTTAAGCCCGTTCATGATTCTCTCATCGGATCAACAACACAAATGCAGCGTAAAACCATATTACTGTATAAAGTGTTTATCGACAGTGTATTAGGTCAGCTTAACGACTTTTTAACTAATACGATAATTCATGAAAACCAACTAAATAACAGCTTATTTAGTGATTTAAGTAAGTGACAGTTGCAATTACTGCTTATGGTGTATATTATTTTCGTATGGTCTATGAAAATGAAAAGCGCGGCAAGCAGGAGATCTTTCTGCTGACAATATTTTTCGTCGGAATCATATTGAGTTACATGGTTGTTCGTCACCGCAACCGTGTCGTACTTTCGGAACCGATTCAATTGAATTCTACCGGTCTGGCAGTACCCTTGCCCATCGGCAAAATTTGGCAAAGTGAAGGCAAATGGCAGTTTAACGGCTATGAGAACAGCTTTACACTACTATCATCAATGCTTTTGTCCGGCAAGATAGAAGGTCAGTTGATGTGCAACTATTACATAGCGCCTGAATTGACAGATATTGACGAAAGGCTTGCCCAGCAAGCGGCCCAGGTAAAAGCATCAATCGTAGATAAGGGACAAATCCAGCTTGGCTGGACCACTGTACAATGGGCGCAATTAACGGTTAAAAGTGCTATATCTGACAGCTTCATTGGAATTGCCGATTTGCCTGACGGTCGGAGTATTCAGTTGTTAGTTGTTATGGAATCCAATCCGAAAGGGGCCTGGCAGCTTTTTTCGGCAGTTTGGGGCGAGATAAAATATGAACATAACGACCTGCTGAATAATGGAAAGCTGTTTACAGCCAGGCTTAAAAGAATCGGCACAAAGCAATTGATCGAGACTGAAACAAACGGCAGCAATAAACGAGTATATCTGATTGAAAAAGCCGATAGCAGTACAGATAATAATGATCTTTTAGGCTTTGCGATCGATACTTTTTCGGATGGTGACTATTATAACGATCGCGGTTCAGTTAGCGGTGAAAGTTTTTATCATCTCGCAGGCAGAAGGGAAGCGAACAATAATATCGGCTTTGAGATCAACGGCGATTTCGACAGGTTTAACTGGCATAGCAAATATATCGGCAAAAGCGGACGGGGCAATGAAAGCGCCCAGGTCGAGCTTGACGACACTGGATCAATGAAGGTTGTTAGTCTCACGACGCCAGGGGAGAGAACTTGTTGGCCCGGCGAAGTATCCGTTCCGGAAATGCTTTTGGATTCGGCAGTCAGGGCATTTATTGACATCGAAAGCGGACCGGTCGTAATCGATCTGGTTATTGCAAAAGGGTGGATAATGCCGACCAAATTGCAGATGGCAACAGCTGAAGATATTGGCAAATGGCCCGGAGAAAGGGCCGGTTACGGCGTTGTTATCGAATATATTTATAGTCAGGACAGTAAACAGTATATCTTTTTTGATGAGGATAAGAATATCCTCGGCAAAATAGACCCATCCGGTCAGCAGGTCGTATGGCATAGGATCGACGGCAGCGAATTGTTAAATATGCAGCAATTTCTGCCTTGGCGGGAAGATATAGAAAGACTGCTGTCGAACGAAAAGGAAATCTGACTGGTTATCCGTAAAGGGTAGCCGAAGAAAGGAACCAAATGGATCAAAAAGTTTATGACTGCATAATAGTAGGCGGGGGACCGGCTGGTCTTGGAGCGGCTGTATATACGGCACGCGACAGAATGAGTACGCTGATTCTTGAGAAATTCTACCCGGGCGGGCAGATCAATACGACTGACAGGATTGAAAACTATCCCGGTTATAAACAGATAAGCGGGCCTGACCTTGTGATGAAGATGATCGATCAGGTGACAACTTTCGGTGCTGAGATCAAGTCCGGCGAGGAAGTTACAGCTCTTAAGAAGCTCGATGACGGCAATATCGAGGTTACCTGCGATGACAATAAATTTGTTGGCCGATCCGTGATCCTAACTCCGGGCAGCAGCTATCGCAAACTTGGTATTCCCGGCGAAGAAGAGTTTCGTAATGCCGGAGCAGGCGTCAGCTATTGCGGAACCTGTGATGCACCTTTCTTTAAGGATCGCAAAGTCGTCGCGATAGGGGGGGGCAATAC
>DAOWHR010000213.1 GCA_030641315.1 Anaerohalosphaeraceae bacterium
AAGTTAGTATAATACTCGCCCGAATGACAATTGCTGCAATCGGCCCGTTCAAATACTTTAAGACCCTTGCGTGCCTTTGGGGACAATCTTCCTTTTACGAGTTTTGGGCTTTCTACGGCTTTGAGCGACTTTAGATAAGCATCAATCGCTTCGGCGTCTGCTTCGTCACGTACAGCAAAGAGTATATATCTGATCCCGGCACGTACACCTGCTTCAGCATTATCCCGCACCCCTCTACCCATGGCAGGAGGAGTAACATGAGAATATAGCATCGATTTGGTATTCTTGGGATTACCGAGTCCGTCATTGAGCAGATCCCAGTTAATGCCGTCCGAACGGGCCTGACCGGGATGACAACTCGCACAGCTATGCCACTGCTGGAAGCACATCGTTGCATCATTGAAAAGCATCTCGCCTTTGCGAACCTCATTCAAATCAGCTTTTGCTTCAAGTCGGATAGTAGTACTTTTTGTATGTCTGTCGCCTGCATAAGCTATGGCCTCGACGGTGTTCGAAAAATACAGGCCCGCGTAAACCTTATCTCCGACAACAGCTATCGACCTTGGCCCCTTGCCGCTGAGCTTAAGTCTCTTTTTACAGCCGACAAGAAATGACAGGTCGTTGGGCACATCATCAACAGCAGCAGAGACCTCTGTGACTCTTTCACCTTTAGCAACCTTGTTAAGTCTTTCATGAAGTTGAGCCCTGTCGATCACACAGACCTCATGCGTACCGGCAAGAGCGATACAGACAGACTTCCCGTCGCCGCTGCACGCAACGGACCATGGGTTGGCGGCACCTAGATCGACATCGTCAAGAAGCACGGAATTGACAAGTTTTTTTGTTTTGACATCTATCACACTAAGAGCGTTGGTATTTACCCAACCGCGCTCCAACTGCGTTGTCGGAAGTTGATAACGACCAAGGATATGCGTCACGTAGGCAAAATTTCCATCGGGCGAAACGCAAACACCTGAAACGCCCATGCTTCCGTTGAGAAGCTGGAGGGTAGCTGCGATCTCGTCTTTGCTGGTATCGATCACAGTGACAGCAGCAGCAGCGTAATCACCATCAGCTGCCCCGGCAGGAATTAAATTAGCAACAAATAATATTTTGCCGTCAGGGGTGATAGCACTGGCGCTGGGCTGGCGAACAGCATCGATGCGTTTTATCTCTTTTGATTTTGCAAGGTCGACCACAGAAACATCATCGGTAAAACTATTGCAAACGTACAGCTTACCGCCATCGGCACTCAATACAGGGGATGTCGGGGTGTGTCCGACACCAACACTGCCGATGCTTTTGCCGCTGGAAATATCTATAGTCTCAAGGCGTCCATGATAACCACCCCCGGTAATATACAGCTTTTTGCCGTCGGCTGAGATAGATACGCCCGTAGGTTTCATCGAAAGCGATATCTCGCGTTCAACATTGCTGCTGGCAACATCGATAACGACGATCTTTTTAGCTTCAAATCCAGCGACATAGAGGCTTTTGCCCTGACCGTCAGCAACAACAGCAATCGGAGCAACATCAGCGTTAACATATCCGCCTGCAAGTACAGACAACAAAACGAATGCGCCACAAACAATTCTACTTGTTAAACAGTTCACATTGGCCTCCAAAACATTAAATACACATCTTTAATAAAACTAATCCCTGTTGGCAATCGCCTGACGGTTTTCAAGCTCTGTCTCTCTTCTGGCAGAGTACCTTGCATCTCGTTGGGCATCGGTGGGACACTCAACAAAACCTGCCATATCAGCCCTTGGCCTTTGGGCGAGCATTTCTGCACCTGCACGAATAATTTCCAGTGCCTCAACATAACCCTGATCATCTGTACTTGCAAATACTTTTAAACAAGGACTCAATTCAGGTCTATCAAAACTGATCTTCGGCCCAATGTTATCGCTATGTTTGGCAAGTGAGGCGAACCTTACCCCGGTAAGTTCGGTCAACCTGGCGATCTGCTTATTATCAAGAGGACTTCGACCGGCAAGGTTATCAGGATAGGCCGAAGCATAGGTCGGGTAATATGGTGCGTTGATATCAGCCCAGGTCACGACCCTTGCAAAACTTTCGGGGTCAAGTTTAATTCCATTATGACCGCTTCGTATTTGGGCGATGATCTTACTTGCATGTGAACCCCAACTGTATGCCTGTTGTATCTCACTGGGCCCGGCACCGATGGCACGGACATAGCCTTTCCGCCAAAGCTCATTGTACGATGTATTGAACGTATTGGTTCTGTCCGCAGCAAGGATCAGTTTTCGTCCGGCCTTTTTGCCATAGTCATGACATTTGACACAATGCTTATCGAACACAGGCTGCACTTCATCGATATAGCTGAACATTCTAGCCGGTCCGAACCATCCATTCAGTTTGCTCGGCCCGCGTTTTACCGCAAGCAGTTCTTTGCTGGCAAAACCACCCGGAGCACTTCGCCGATTTTCATGACAACCTACACAACCTGTTTGCTCTGCGGACTGAACCATGGTACCGCTGCGCATCGACTGGATCATCATGCCGTTTTCGTCAAGCAGTTGAAAATATACAAACGTATCTGCAGGCACTTCAAAAAACGCGGAACCATCCTGTTCGACAGGAACGGTCCCAAGAATTCTTTTGCTTTCAAAACTGTGCCAGTTCATCGCCGGCTTGTGTACTCCCTGTCATCCCCAGGATGGAGTTGTCCAGAAACGTTTTTCAGGTGATTCTACAACACGTAAATATTGAACGGAACCTCGCTTAACCCCGGCCATGTGTGTGCCCTGATAGACGTCGGCGACATAAAAAGTACCCTTCTCGCTCACAAAGTCCCGTCTTGAAGGGATTGACTTGGCTCGCGGCTTTACTTTGATCGGCATGGGATCGTAACAGCCTTTGCCTTCAACATGAACCAGCACCTCATTGCCGAAAACATCGACAAGGTAGATGCCCATTTGCTCGCCCTGACCGGTCATCCTGCTGCAAAGGAAATATTTATCGTTGAGAGGATAAGGATCCTCATACTTCGGCTTAACAGAAGCAAACGCGTCCCAGTTTCCCTTTCCGGCACGGTTGATCGCATCGGCGGGCCACGTACGAACAACTCCATCGCGGTCGTCCAGACCTTGTCTTCTGTCGAGTATTGTTAGTGCCCCCCATGGACGATCATGGCACGAACTGAATATGCACAATACCTGCTGTGTCCCCGGTATCGCACGAGCGTCGATCACGCCTCCTGGCGAATTCGTATTGTTACCCCAGTATATCGCATGGTTTGTACCGTCCGGATTAACCGTCCACAAACCCTGAGCATCACCAAAGTTCCGGTCGACATACTCCCAGCGGTCATAGATTATCCGCCCATCTTCAAGAACCGCGCCATGTCCCTCGTGAAGTGTACTCTTTCCGATCTGATGAATGCCTTTGCCCTGCTCATCCATTCTGAACATGTTACCCATGATGTGTGCGTTACACATGCAGTATTTCGGTTCCCGGGTCGAAGTAAAAATGATATCGCCTTTGGGCAGATACAG
>DAOWHR010000346.1 GCA_030641315.1 Anaerohalosphaeraceae bacterium
CTTTCAAAACAACACTGATTAAAACAAGTTTATTCATATTATTATTAACACACGGTTTCACAAAATACCGTGCTGTTGTACTTCTTCCTTAAAAGCCGGTCCAACTGTTCCTGCAGTATCGACAAATTCACAGGCTTATCGATTACGCTGAACACATTCAATTCCAGTGCACTGCAAAGCAGCCGTCTCTCAGGTTCTTTTGACAGTAGAATACACGGCAGCTCCGGGTATCTGCCTCGCAATACGCGAATTATCCCAAGCCCGCTAAGATTATCCGATTCCATATCAACGATTGCCGTATGTATGCATGTTCTATCCAGTATCTCAAGTGCTTCCATTGCTCCTGAAGCAACAACAGCGTTGACGCCCCTC
This sequence comes from Anaerohalosphaeraceae bacterium, assembly GCA_030641315.1. Taxonomy (GTDB): domain Bacteria; phylum Planctomycetota; class Phycisphaerae; order Sedimentisphaerales; family Anaerohalosphaeraceae; genus DAOWHR01. Next base: position 373 of record DAOWHR010000346.1, read on the forward strand.
GGCTCGAAAACCTGCCGGACTGCCGCGCCCCAGTCCCATTTGGCCTGGTCAACCAATACATTAACCTCATTAAGCGTCATAATGCTCCGTCAATACAAACAGACACAATCAAACAACCAAACTCAAAGCAAATAACGTGCCAATAATGCCAAAAACACTGGCTTTGAACGTAAGTGTGTTCTTATTAAAGGCTTAGCTGTTTAAGTTGATTCCTCTTGAGGCTGACAAAACAGCGCTGCCAAATATAAATAACCTGCCAAAACTGCCATCATGACAGTAGCTTCTTCTCAAAACTAATTTGAATAATACTAAAAATCTGTTATCATCTATCCATATCTGCAGTACCAGGCAAATTGTGTTTAGTTTAACGGAGCATAGAAATGGACCGATGTACAAACTCTCTTACCCGCCGGCGTTTCCTCGCAGCTTCAACCTCCATTGCTGCCTTCTCCATTGTCCCGAGACATGTCCTGGGTGGACCGAAACATATACCCCCAAGCGAAAAACTAAACATCGCCGGGATCGGTATTGGTGGCAAAGGATTCAGCGACCTTGAGAGCGTCAGTTCCCAAAACATAGTTGCCCTCTGCGATGTGGATTTCAAGCATGGGGATCGTGCATTTAAGACATACCCTAACGCCAAACGCTACAAAGACTTTCGTGTCATGCTTGATCAGCAAAAAGACATCGATGCCGTAATAGTAGCCACACCCGACCACATGCACGCATCGATCTCCCTCACTGCCATGCGTATGGGCAAGCACGTCTATTGCCAAAAACCTCTTACCCAGTCCGTTCACCAGGCACAGTTGATGGCCGCTGCTGCTGAAAAGTACGGTGTCGCAACCCAAATGGGCAATCAGGGCCAGGCGTCCGAAGAAACCCGCCGTCTTGCTGAATTCATAGCTGATGGCGCCATCGGCGACGTTACCGAGGCCCACATCTGGACCGACCGCCCAATGAAAGGCGTATTTGATGTGTACTGGCCTCAGGGCATTGGTCGACCCGAAGAGAAACCATCTGTTCCAGATTTTCTGGACTGGGATCTCTTTCTGGGAGTCGCTCCCGACAGACCATACCATTGGGCATACCATCCATTCAATTGGAGAGGTTGGCTTGATTTCGGAACCGGGGCACTCGGCGACATTGGCTGCCACGCTATGGACCCGGTCTTCCGCGCTCTAAAACTTGACTATCCAACCTCCGTCAACGCGGATTCTACCCGTTTAAATAGAGAAACCTATCCCGTTGCCTCGACAGTTCGTTATAAGTTCCCCAAGCGGGATGGCTTTGGACCGCTGTCTCTTACATGGTACGATGGCGGCCTGAAACCATCGCGTCCCGAAGAACTCGAAGACGGTCGCCAGATGGGAACAAACGGCAAATTGCTCATCGGGACAAAAGGAAAAATGCTGGATGGGCGCATCATCCCTCAATCAAAAATGAAAGGCTGCAATCCACCAAAGACTCTGCCTAGATCACCAGGCCATTATCAGGAATGGATTAACGCTTGCAAGGGTGGACCAAAACCAGGCTCAAACTTTGATTTCGCAGGTCGACTAACCGAAGTCGTCCTGATGGGAAACATCGCACTAAGACCCGAACTGAAAGAAACGCTAATGCGCAAAGACCTCAACTGGGATCCGGTCGCAAAGCAGTTCACAAACGTTCCCGAAGCAAACGAGTTCTTAAAAGCAAAATACCGAAAAGGCTGGGAAAGCACCATTAAAATGTAATCACAACTCAATATGGGTAATATGTACAGGAGTATAAAATGTCAGATTCAAAAAGAATAAATAAGTCATCACGTCGCACATTCCTAAAAACCGCAGCCGCAGCCGCCTCGGCATTTTCCATAGTCCCGCGTCATGTTCTCGGCGGACCGGCAATAAGAACCGGCCAAACCGTCTACTGCAAAGGTAAAGATATAAAATGTGCAAGCCCACACACCGAAGGATTCATCAAGGCACCACGAAGACCAGGCTGGGAGATATAAGAATAGCTCTGACAATTGTTTTTAAGGAGGGAACGAGGAGATTGTAGCTGGCAGGGCGGATGCTGAATATCTGCCTTGCCAGACATTTTATCAGCTTACTCCGCAAGCAGTACTTTTATCGCTGAGATCATGCTTTCTCCTCGCATGTTGATATAACGGACAACACCTTTCTTATCAACCAGGATCGTCGTTGGTACGCTCCTTACACCATAAAAAGTAGCGAACTTATTGTTCCACCCTTTGCCGTCAAAGAACTGCTCCCAAGCCATCTTATTGTCCGAAACAAATTTCCTCAGTTTACCGCTCTCCTTGTCAAGACTGATCCCGATTATTTCAAACCCGTCATCGTGCAGTTCTTCATAAGCCTGGATAACTGTAGGCATCTCCTTAACGCAAGGCCCGCACCAGGTTGCCCAGAAATCTACCAGAACAACCTTGCCCTTCATATCATCCAATCTCACGGGCCTGTTATTTACGCTTTTAAAACGGATTGGGGGACAAGCCCGGCCAAGAACAAACTTTCCTTTTTCCTTTACCCCATTGCCTCTAACTTCCGGCAAAGGTTCGGTTTGTTTCGCAGGTTCCGAGACCGCCTCAGCCGTCTTGTTAAGTGTGACCGTTTGCTCATCAGACCATGAATGATACAGCTTACCCTTGAGACCTGACTCGCTGTTTGCCAGAACATATTTCAAACAGTAAGGAATTTTCTTTCCTGTTTCACTGTTAGCTTTCAGCTTAAAATATACCTCGATCTGACCGGAATAAACTGCCCATCCAACAAAAACCGGCTCGGAAGGATAGGCGTGTTTGGATAGCTCGAATATCCTCTCCCCGGACTTATTCAGCTTAGCTTCAAGCTTTTGATTGCTCTGTTTTCCATTTGGATGTGATAGTTGATGTGCCCATACTCCAGCGATCTGTGACGAGTCAAACGTCTTTTTTTCAGCCGCTGCTGATACCGAAGTTATGGTTAATAAAACGAAAAATACGATTGCCGACATATTAACAAAATGTCTCATTAGCGGTTCCTTAATGAAAGTACGTATTAAAGGGTATCTTTGCAGACATTCTACACCACATCGAATAATATGCAAGCCGTCTTCCCGATTTTTCTAAACATACAAAGCTGTAAAAGGCCTAAATGCCCCGATGCGGGCAGTTTAGTCGATAAGGCTGCTGCTAATTCCGGTTTTTACTTGCAAAATCGATCCTTGGTGCTATACTTGACGGAGTATGAAAGTAAGAAAAGCAAAAAAACAGGTATCGGTCCTCAATATCAGCCTGCTCCTCCTGCGCCGCTAGGCGCAATTACTCCCCCTCTACATACATTTCAATAGCGTTTTTAATTCTTTAAAGTGGAATTTGTTTGCTCTTTAGCGCATAATTCCCTGATAATAAACAATCTGACCGTTGCCGTCTGAAAACCAGCGTCCCGGCAGAATAAACTGGAGACATTATAAGATGACTGCTCAAAAAAATGAAAAAGTCGTAATATTCGACACGACATTAAGAGATGGCGAACAATCGCCTGGCGCCTCGCTTTCTATAAATGAAAAGATCGAGATCGCCCACCAGCTATCCAAAATGGGTGTCAATGTCATCGAAGCGGGTTTCCCCGTCTCGTCACCGGCACAGTTCGAAGCCACAAAACTATGCGCCGAACAGGTCACCGGTTCGGTTATCTGCGGTCTTGCAAGAGCAAATCCTAAGGATCTCGAAGCGGCAGGAAATGCTCTCGCACCAGCCAAAAAGAGCAGAATACACACCTTCATCGCGACCTCACCGATACACATGCAGTACAAACTCAAAAAAAAGCCTGACGAGGTATTGAAAATGGCTGTCGAAGCGGTGAAACTGGCCTGCACATTTACTGAGGACGTGGAGTTCTCACCGGAAGATGCCTGCCGCAGTGAAATTCCATTCCTCATAGAAATATTAAGCGCAGTCATCGAAGCTGGCGCAACAACACTTAACATCCCCGACACCGTCGGTTACGTCCTGCCATACGAGTACGGCAGGATCATCGCCCAGTTAAAAGAAAAAGTGATCGGTATTGAAAATGCGATCATCAGCACCCACTGCCACAACGACCTGGGCATGGCAGCGGCAAACTCACTTGCAGGTGTCCGCAACGGCGCACGACAGATCGAATGCACAGTAAACGGTATCGGTGAACGTGCAGGCAATGCAGCTCTGGAAGAGGTCGTCATGGCGATACATACACGGCCTGACTTTTTCGAACAGGTCACAACTGACATAAAAACAACTGAGATTTACCGCACAAGCCGTATGGTCTCGAATATGACCGGTTTCAACATTCAGCCAAACAAGGCCATAGTGGGTAAGAACGCTTTTGCGCATGAATCCGGCATTCACGTTGACGGCATACTCAAAAATCCTGAAACATACGAGATAATGACCCCGGAGACCATAGGTCTTAGCAGGTCGAGAATGGTGCTTGGCCGACACTCAGGACGAGCCGGATTTGTCGACAGATGCAAAACACTGGGCTACGAACTCTCCCACGATGAGATAAAAGTTGCTTTTGAAAAGTTCATGGAGGTAGCTGACAAAAAGAAGGAAGTTTTCGATGAAGACATCGCCGCCATAATAAGCGACGAGGTAAGGGACGTTGAACACGTCTTTCAAATGGAATATCTTCACGTCTCATGTGGAACCGGCACACTGCCGACCGCAAGCGTCAAAATACGCACAAAAGATGGCATCAAACTCGCCGCTGCCTGCGGTGACGGCCCCGTAGATGCCGCATACGAAGCGATCAGGCTGGCAACGGAGTTATCGCCCAAGGTAGACAGCTACTCTATCCGAGCGGTAACAGAAGGCAAAGAGGCCCTCGGCGAAGCAACGGTCCGCGTAATAAATAACGGCAGGATATCCATCGGCAGGGGAGCCTCAACGGACATTATCGAAGCAAGCGCAAAGGCTTACGTAAATGCGATAAACCGGATGGTTGCTTCTCAGAACCTTTCCGAAGAAGAAAAAGTTGAATTATGATCCCAAAGAAACTATATAAGAGTTTTTGTTTTAACAATTTGTAGACAGTAGGAGTTTTTAACAATGGCAATGACCATAACTGAAAAAATACTCGCAAGAGCGTCAGGCAACGATTCAGTAAAGCCGGGCCAGCTCATTAACGCAAACATTGACATAGTGATGTGCCACGATGTTACAACCCCGCCCGCGATCTCGATGCTGATCGAAAACGGTATCGACCGCGTCTTCGATACTGAAAAGATTGTCGTAACACCGGACCACTTTCAGCCCGCAAAAGACATCAAAAGTGCAGAATTGCACAAACGCCTGGACACATGGGCAAAAGAAAAGGGCATCAAACATTATTACCCGATCGGCAAAGCTGGCGTCTGTCACGCACTCCTACCCGAACAGGGCCACATCCGTCCCGGTGAGGTCATCGTAGGCGGCGACTCACACACATGCACTTACGGTGCGTTCGGCGCATTCAGTACCGGCATCGGTTCGACCGACCTCGCTGCCGCAATTGCCACGGGCCAAATATGGTTCAAGGTCCCGGCCTCAATAAAATTTATCCTCAACGGCAAACTCCGCGAAGGTGTATACAGCAAGGACATCATCCTTGAAGCAATTCGACTTGTCGGAACAGACGGCGCTCTTTACCGTGCCATGGAGTTTACAGGCCCTGTTATTGCTGACCTTTCGATGGAAGCACGCATGACGATTACCAACATGGCGATTGAAGCGGGCGGTAAAAACGGAATCATCGCGTTTGATGAAATTACTAAGGCTTATCTCGATGGTCGCCTTAAAGACAAATCCGACTACACAGTTTTTGAGTCCGACCCTGACGCTGAATATTTTCAGACAATAGAGATCGACTGTTCCGCTCTTGAACCAACGGTTGCCTTGCCGAATCTGCCAAGCAACGGAAAACCGATAGGTGACTGCGCAGGCCTCGAAATGGATCAGTGTTACATCGGAAGCTGCACCAACGGCCGCATCGAGGACATGCGCATAGCTGCTGAAATACTAAAAGACAAACAGGTCGCCATCAGAACCATTGTCGTCCCCGCAACCCCCGAGATATGGAAACAGTGTATCGATGAAGGCATTACCGAAATATTCTATGACGCAGGCTGCGTTGTTTCGGCACCAACATGCGGCGCCTGTCTCGGCGGTTTCATGGGAATACTCGCCGCTGGCGAAAGGTGTATAAGCACAACAAACAGAAACTTCGTAGGCAGAATGGGACACCCAAAAAGCGAAGTATATCTCGCAAGCGCAGCAACAGCAGCAGCAAGTGCAATACAAGGAAAACTAACCGACCCAAGGAGCTTCCTGTAGGAAGAATTTCTAAATACTAATATCTAAATGCTAAACAAATACTAAAAAACAAACTTTAAGGCTCAAAACAAAAATGTCAGCAAGCTCAAAGAAATATGATTTGGAAGATAGGACTTTTGAGTTTGCAAAAAAAACGAGAGCTTTTGTAAAGCAACTCAGTAAGTGTTTGGCTAACATAGAAGATGGTAAACAGTTGGTGAGATCGTCAGGTTCTGTTGGAGCCAATTATATAGAAGCAAATGAAGCTCTCAGCAAAAAAGATTTTCTTATGCGCATTAAGATATGCAGAAAAGAAGCAAAGGAAAGTCGCTACTGGCTGAAACTACTTGACATCAATGACGAAAGCATGGAACGAGAAAGAGGTTTTTTGCAAACCGAAGCAAAAGAATTGACACACATCTTCGGAGCAATAGTGACTAAGAGTCAGTAGGTTTTTATGAGGCTTGAATAATGAAAGAATTTTTCTTTGTATTACTTGGTGCTTTTTGTTCGACTGTGGGCGGAATTGCAACCATTTGGTTTCAGGCCAAGAAAGCGCGACAAATTCGAAGAGAAGAACTGATAGGAGAGCAAGGGCTTGAAGTAGCTAAGAAGGCGCTATCTTTGACTGATCAGATACAAACACTGAGAATACAAGGTGATGCTGAGGATGTCATTACCCTACTGTATAAGGAGGGTGAATGGTTTTCGATGAATCAGATACTACTTCCTCATATTTTTGTTGAAAACTGGCGATCTATGAGGTTAGGACTTCGAAAACTTAAAAGAAGGGAATCGCAGATAGGCAAAATGCAAGATGGACCTGATAGAGATAAAATAATAAATGAAATGGGTGACATGGATACCTTTTTAGATGATTTGGCGGCAGAAATGGAACGGTGCCTAAGGGAAGAATTAGGGCTTAAGAAAGTGTGTATAAAAAAGCCTGACTACAAGAATTGATTTTGAAAATTAGAGTTTAGAATTTGTTTAGTATTTAGATATTAGGATTTAGAGTTTTCCGAATGAAATGAGGATATAATGTCGAAAGCACACGTTTACAAGAGAGATCACATTAACACAGACGAAATAATTCCCGCTCGCTATCTCAACACTGACGATGTAGCCGAACTGGCTTCCCATTGTATGGAAGACCTTGATACGGACTTTATGGACAAGTGCAGTGCTGGTGATATTGTCGTAGCAGGCGACGACTTCGGTTGCGGCTCATCACGCGAACATGCGGTATGGGCTATTCAGGGCGCAAAGATCGGCGCCGTAATCGCTCAGACATTCGCTCGTATCTTCTACCGAAACTGCATCAACTGCGGATTCTACGTCATCGAACTGCCCAACGCACCTGAACTGATCAACGACGGCGACGAAATCGATATCGACTATGCGACGGGTACGATCAATAACAAAACACAGGACAAACAAATCACGTTCCAGCCGCTCCCCGATTTTGCATTAGAAATAATTAACGATGGCGGCTTACTTAAACACATTAAAAAACAAAATGCTTAAAATTAGATTTATGAAGAATAAGAAAGGATATTGTTAGATGGCTACTTACAAGATTGCTGTTATGGGTGGGGATGGAACCGGCCCGGAAGTTACTGTTGAGGCTGTGAAGGTTATGGATGCCGCCGCCGCCAAGTTTGGTTTTAAGGTCGATAAGACAGATTTCGATTTCGGCGGCGAAAGATATATGCGGACAGGCGAAACTCTCCCGGATTGCGGAGTAGAAGAGTTTCGTCAGTTTGATTCTATCCTGCTTGGAGCGATCGGTCACCCCGATGTTGCACCGGGGATCCTTGAAAAGGGGATTCTGCTTAAGGCTCGTTTTGAACTGGATCAGTATATCAACCTTCGCCCGGTAAAACTTTTCCCAGGCGTTGACTGTCCTCTCAAGGGTAAAACACCGGAAGATATCGACTATGTGGTAGTTCGTGAAAATACAGGTGACGCGTACACTGGCACAGGCGGCTTTACGCTCAAGGGTACCCCCAATGAAGTAGCTGTCCAGTCGAGCGTATATAACCGCTTCCAGGTGGACCGTGCACTGAAATATGCTTTTGAGTATGCACAGAAACACGGCAAAAAGGCCCGCGGAGTCGGCAAAGAAAACACCCTCGGTCTGGTTGGAAAGACCAATGTGCTTACCTTCATCTACGATCTGTGGGAAAGAGCGTTTAACGAAATGGGCGATGCCGAATACAAGGACATCCGCAGGGACTACTACCACGTCGACGCTACATGTATGTGGATGGTTAAGAGTCCTGAGTGGTTTGATGTTCTGGTTACCGGCAACATGTTCGGTGACATCATCACGGACCTCGGTGCCATGACACAGGGTGGCATGGGCATCGCTGCTGGCGGTAACATCAATCCGGAAGGTGTCAGCATGTTCGAGCCTATCGGCGGGTCAGCACCGAAGTACACTGGCAAGGGAGTCATAAATCCGCTGGCCGCTGTTTGTGCTATGGCCATGATGCTCGATAACCTCGGCGAAGAAAAAGCTGCCAAAAAGATCGAAGACGTGGTAAAGGTCGTTACAGGTACCAAGCTGAAATCTCTTGCAGCAGGACAAATGGGATACTCAACATCAGAAGTTGGGGATATGGTCGCACAACTTGTTGCGGATTAAACCTAAATACGTTATAATCAAGGCAGGTCATTGACCTGCCTTTTTTTATGAAAATAGGTTTCGCAAATAGGATGGAAGTCATGAAGATTAAATATGTCTCAAAAATCGTATTTATTGTTCTTGCTGCGTTACTTTGTTCGCCTCTCATTCAAGCAGAGATTTTGTTCCAGATAGGAAAACCGGATGGCTCGACCCAGGGCTATGCCCTTGCGGAAACAAGCTATAAAAATTACTCTTTTCGTTTCACTGCGCCAATTGTCTTCACAGTAGGCAAAAACTCCCCGAATCAATGGCCTTTCATCCACCCCAGCACACTTGACCTATGGGCAGGCTCCAAGGCCCACACATGCACAATTAACTTTACCATCGACCAACTTCCCCAAAAGGAATTATACCTTCACATAGGCTTTGTTGACACATGGCGGTACGCCGACCTTGAAGTTGCCCTTAATGAAAATTCTCTAGGCAAACAAGAAGTTCCCAAAGGTTCGGGCCGCGACACACTCGCCTTTGAGCCGCTTTCCGAAGGCAAACCATCATCGCTTACATTCAAAGTACCCGCCGCTAAACTTAAGTCAGGTTCGAACAAACTAACTCTCACTCTTGATAACGGCAGTTGGATCGTCTATGACCATATCACTCTTGACGACTCTAAAGCTGCCCCGCATCTTGCCCCTCGTCCACCTGTTACCATAAGTGCCAAATATCTTGACGGCAAAATATTCGGTTTCGACGAAATCGTTTTTGCAGCTCGTCCCGTAGGCTCCGATGGTCACTGGTACGCCAACTTCAGCTACTACGCGCAGGACGAAAACCGCAAAGCTTACCGCCAGTCCGCAAAGTTGTGTAAAATGAACATCCGAACCGGGGCAACAACAATTCTCCTCGAAGATCCCAAAGGTTCCATCCGCGACCCGCAGGTCCACTACGACGGAAAAAAGATAATCTTCGCTTACCGAAAGGGCGGCACTGACAACTTCAACCTTTACGAGATAGATACTGACGGCAATAACCTTACGCAGATAACACGCGGCCAATACGATGACTTCGAACCGGCATACCTGCCTGACGATACGATCATATTCATTTCGTCACGATGCAAACGCTGGGTCAACTGTTGGCTCACCCAGGTCGCGGTTCTTTATCGCTGCGATGCTGACGGCTCCAATATCCGCCAGCTATCGGCAAACAACGAACACGAAAACACTCCATGGCCCCTCCCCGATGGCAGGATACTTTACCAGCGTTGGGAGTACGTCGACCGAAGCCAGGTTCACTACCATCACCTCTGGACAACAAACCCTGACGGAACAAATCAATCCGTTTTCTATGGCAACATGAGGCCCGGTGTAGTAATGATCGATGCCAAACCTATCCCCGGATCAAACAATATACTAACCGTCTTTTCATGGGGCCATGGCGCAAAAGAACACGCAGGCGATATAGCCATCCTTACACCCAAATCAGGACCCGACCACGAGCAGTCCGCAAAAGTTATCTCAAAAGGAGGCAACTTCCGTGACCCTTATCCAATTGCTGACAATTTCTTCCTCGTCGCTCGCGGCCCGGATTTGTTTATAATGGAAGCTGACGGTAAACTCGAACGCATTTACCGACTCGGAAAAGAATTCGAGTCCCCCCGCTGCGAACTCCATGAACCGCGCCCAATTGTCGCTCGCAAACGCGAACTGACCATCCCCTCACGAATTGACGAAACCAAAGCCGTTGGCAGTCTCATCCTCGTAGATGTCTACAAGGGACGAAACATGGAAGGCGTCAAAAAAGGTGGTATTAAGGAACTGCTCGTCCTCGAAACTCTCCCAAAACCGATCAACTACACCGGCGGCATGGACCCGCTGACTTATGGCGGCAGCTTCACACTTGAACGCGTCTTAGGAACTGTCCCCGTTGAAGACGATGGCTCGGCATACATGGAACTGCCTGCGGATCGCGGATTGTTCTTCGTAGCGCTTGATGAAAGCGGGAAATCCGTAAAACGTATGCAAAGTTTTCTAACTGTAAAGCCTGGCGAAACAACAAGCTGTCTCGGCTGCCACGAACAAA